>JAOACV010000173.1 GCA_026417675.1 Verrucomicrobiia bacterium | reverse complement strand
TCTGTAGGTCTCGACGTTATTTTACTAGCGCGACCACCCATTGACGAAAGATGCCGAGCAACAAGAATAGCGCCAAAACTGCGAAGCTTTCTCTCAACCGACGTCAGTTCCTTCACACCGCGACGCTCGCTGTGGTAGCTGGGAAGTTCGGCGGCACGGCCTTGGGGCGCGGGCACGAACTCAATCTGGCGGCGATTCACCAAGCCTACCTGAGTGCGCCGGAGGAAGCTGTTTTCTTGGAACGCGCCCGGATACTGGACGAGACTCGTCGGAAATATGCTGCACTGCCGCCATGCGCCCGCCAAGGACGCGTTCTCCAGGACCTCTGTCGAGAAATTACGCCGGTGGTTTGTCCCGACGATGTTCTACTCGGTCGTGTTCGTGAGCAGGTGCCGACGGCGAAAGATGAGGATTTTATTCGCGCTCACCCGGAACTGTTCAATTGCGGAGGCGTGCCCGGCTGGCTTGAATCCGCCAGCATCTATGTGCCGGATTGGGAGCACCTGCTCCAAGCCGGGATCGGCGGCCTGTTGGACGAGGTCGAGTTGGCCCGACGTGACGCCCCACCGGCGGCACAGGACGCCTTGGAGGGCATCCAGCTTTCGTTGCAAGCGGTCTCGACGCTTTTGAGACGTTACGCCCAAGAGGCGCGGCGTGCGGCGCAGCGAGCGAACTCCAACCGAGCAGCCGAACAGCTCCGACGCGCAGCAGAAGCTTGTGAAGCTGTAGCGGTCGCTCCGCCGAAAAGCTTCCACGAGGCGCTTCAGTTGTTCATCGTTTTCCACATGGCGTTGGCGTGTCTCATCGGTGGCCGCAACGTGACACCCGGTCGCATGGATCAATACTTGGTCCCGTTTTATGAAAGGGGCTTGCGCGACGGAATACTCGTCCGCGAGGAGGCAGTTGGATTGCTTGCGGCGATGATGGTGATGCTCTGCCAACTCTCCGGGTCGGTCGCCACCGATTTCCAGAGCAAAAAACGAACGCCAAACCGGTTCTCGCACTACTACGTCACGCTCGGTGGCGTGAAAACTGACGGCAGCAGTGCCGTCAACGAACTTTCCGACGCTTTCCTTGAGGCGCGTCGGCTGGTGGCGTTCCGCGACCCGACGCTTGCGATTCGTTACTTCGGGGGCATGGACCGCGAGTTCTGGGGCCGCGCGGTAACGCTGATGCGTGACGGCCTTTCGGTTCTCACCTACAACGACGCATCGGTCATCACCGGCCTGAAACGATTCGGCGTGCCGGAGGAACAGGCGCGCGATTACGCCCTTTGCGGTTGCCTGTTGTGTGTGTTGCCCGGACGCGAACTGCCGCCGCTACGGGATAATTACAATGCTCCGCTAGCCGTTCTTCTGGCCATGAACGGCGGGTGGGACCCGGTGACCGGCAAACGCACCGGAGTGGCCACACCGCCTGCGGAGGCGCTGGCCGATTTTGAGAGCTTTTTCGCCGCCTACCGGGAGCAGTTGCGCCATCGTCTGGCCGCCGCCGCACAGTATCAGCAACGGAACCAAGGCAAAGGGCCACTCGGCTACCCGCTGCTGGCGCGGCCTTTGTTGCGCGGCTATCTGCGCGGCGCGACGCCGCGCCGTAACATCGAGCAATGCTTTGTGGGCCTTGCCACAACGATTGACTCGCTGCTCGCCGTGCGCGAGGTCGTGTATCAGCGCAAAATGTTGACCCTGCCCGAACTGGCAGCGGTTCTGTGCAAGGACTTCGCCGGTTACGAGCGGCTGCGCGCCTACCTGCTAAACCGCGTGCCGTCCTACGGGTGCGACGACCAGGAGGTGACAGAGATGACACGGCGCGTCGCGCAAGCGTGGGTCGAGGATGTAGTGGCGGCCGGACGGAACACGGACGCAATCTTCCGACCGTCTTTTTACTCGTGGCTCTACAACATGGAATTCGGCAAGGCGACCGGCGCGACGCCCGATGGCCGGTTGGCCGGCGCGCCACTCAGTTCCGACCAGTTGCCAGCGCGTGGCCGGGGCCGCGCTCCAACGGAACTGCTCCAGGCGATGGCACAGCTTCCGCACGACTGGACTTGTTCGGGCGGAACAACCTTCAGCATCTCGCCCTCGCACTTTCGCGGCTCCGCCGGCGCCGCCCGTCTTGCCGCGCTGATCGAAGGCTATTTCGCGCAGGGCGGCCTTCAACTCCATTTCATCATGGCCGACGCCGCCACCTTACGTGACGCCATGAAGCATCCTGAGCGGCACGGCGATTTGCTGGTGCGCGTTGCCGGTTTCAGCGAGTATTTTGTCCGCCTGCTGCCCGAAGTGCAGCAGGAAATCATCCGCCGCCTCGAAGACGATGCCGGCCAGTGACGCCCCCCCGAAATCCGAATCCGAGGGTGATCTGTAAGCATGAAAGTCAAACGGCCGGTGGTGCTTGTCTTTGGTAGCTACACGTGACCGCCGTTTCTGGACCAGGTTGGTTTCGTCGAACAGCTTTACGAACAATACAAGGCCAAGGCTGAGTTCCTGATGGTGTATATCCAGGAAGCGCATCCGAGCGACGGGTGGGCGATGCCGGATCGCAACGAGCGAAGGGGCATTTCCGTCAAGGAGCCGAAGAGCTATGGGGAACGCGTGCGGGTGGCCGAGCAAGCGTGTTCGGCGTTGAAGATCAAGCTGCCTTGCTTGGTGGATGGAATGGACAACGCGGTAAGTAAAGCCTATGCCGCTTGACCGGACCGCATCTACGTGGTGGATGTCCACGGCAAGATCGCGGTGGCGGGGGACTAGGGGCCGCGAGGGTTTGCGTCTGCGTTGAGCGAGACGCGGGCGTGGTTGGAAAAGAACACGCGCTGATGATACTTCCGGGTCATTGCGGGTCAGCGCTGTCCGAAGGCACAATGGAAGCGTAGGCCAACGACGGCGAGAGGATGCAGGTCTGACGCAACTTTTGAGCGAGGCGGCTGTTAGTAAGCTACTGGAACACACGCAGAGCATTCAAGACATGATAAAGACGTTATTGACCCCGGCGATTGTTCTGGCGTTGGGCGCAGGTGCGAACCAGGCACAGAATCCATTCGAAAGCCAGACGCCGCCAGCAGCGCAGACCCAGATTGACAAGCTGGTTTTCGCCAATCTCAAGAGGCTCGGCATCACGCCCGCGGTCCTTTGCACGGACGCGGTCTTCGTCCGGCGGGCCTATTTGGACGTGATCGGGACGCTGCCGACGGCGCGAGAGGCAAAGGCGTTCATCGAGGACAATGACCCGCAGAAGCGTGGGAAGCTGATTGACCGTCTGTTGGCGCGCGATGAGTTTGCGGATTACTGGGCGTTGAAGTGGGGCGACATTTTGCGGATCCGGGCGGAGTTTCCCATCAACCTCTGGCCGAACGCGGCTCAGGCGTATCATCGGTGGGTCCGTGACAGTCTTCGCGAGGACATGCCGTATGACAGGTTCGTGCGCGAGATACTCACGGCCAACGGCAGCAACTTTCGCGTCGGCCAGGTCAACTTTTACCGCGCGATGCAGGACCGAAGCCCCGAAGGCATCGCGCGGGCGGTGGCGCTAACCTTCATGGGCACGCGCGCCGAGAAGTGGCCGAGCGAGCAACTGGCAGGGATGGCGGAGTTTTTTACGAAGATCGGCTATAAGAACACCGGCGAGTGGAAGGAGCAAATCGTCTTCTTTGATCCCAACCAAACGGCAACGCAGGAGAACACCGCTGCGGGACAAACCGAGACCAACGTCGTAGCCAAGATCGCGCCGCGCGTTGCCGCCAAACCGGCCTTTCCCGACGGGACGCCTGTGAAGCTTGCGCCGAATCGCGATCCGCGGGTTGTCTTTGCCGACTGGTTGATCTCGCCGAAGAACCCGTGGTTCGCGCGCAACATTGTCAACCGTATCTGGTCATGGCTGTTGGGACGCGGCATTATTCATGAGCCGGACGACATCCGGCCCGACAATCCGCCGGTGAATCCCGAGTTGTTGGCGTATCTGGAGAGCGAACTGGTCGCCGCACGATACGACCTCAAACACATCTACCGGCTCATCTTGAACTCGCAGACCTATCAGCTTTCCTCGGTCCCGAAGACCCGAACGCCCGAAGCCGAGGCCAACTTTGCCTTCTATCCACTGCGGCGGCTGGAGGCAGAGGTGTTGATTGACGCACTGAATCAGATCACCGGCACGACGGAGAAGTATTCCAGCGAGGTGCCAGAGCCGTTTACGTTCGTGCCGGAAGAACAGCGTTCGATCTCCTTGCCCGACGCCAGCATCACCAGTTCGTTCTTGGAGATGTTTGGTCGTCCGGCGCGCAACACCGGTCTGGAGTCGGAGCGTAGCAACAAGCCGACGACCGATCAGCGGTTGCACTTTCTGAATTCGAGCCACATACAACGGAAGATTGAAAACAGTCCCAAACTGCAAACGCTGTTCGCGTCCGCGGCACCCGGCAAGCCGCCCAAAGTCAAGCCGAGCAGAACCAGCAAGCCCAAGAAGGGCGCCCGGGCGAAAGGCTCCGTTGACACGAGCGCGGCTGACAACGCGGGGAAGCAAACCGAGTTTGTGAATGAACTTTATCTCACGGTTCTTTCGCGGTTCCCGACCCCCGATGAGTTGAAAGTTGTGGCAGAGTATATGCAGACCGCGTCGTCCAAGCGTGAGGCGGCGGTGGACTTGACGTGGGCGTTATTCAACAGCGCGGAGTTTCTATACCGGCATTGAGTGCAGGAGCCGCAAGCAGCGCCATGATACCCTTCGGATGACTGGAATCTGTGGACGAAAACAACCGACAAAGTGAGAATAAGAAACATGAAAGCAAATCCCTGTGGCAAATCGGTTTATATCTCCCGGCGCGAAGCGATTCGTCGCAGTCTTTACGGCGCGGTCGGGATGTTGCTGGCTCACGGCCTGAGTCTGCCGGCTTGGGCTGTGACGGAACTGCCCAAGGCCAAGGCGAAAGCCCGGGCCAAGTCCGTCATCCAGATTTGGATGTGGGGCGGCCCGCCGCACATGGATACTTTCGATATGAAACCCGACGCCGGCCAGGACTACGCCGGGCCGCTAAAACCGATCCCGACCAATGTGGACGGCATCCAGATTTGCGAGTTGCTGCCGCTGTTGGCCAAACAAGCGGACAAGTATTCCATCATCCGGAGCATGACGCATGGCATCAATGGCCACGAAACAGCCGCTTACATGGTCCAGACCGGACGGAAGCCCGGCGACGGTGAGGTTTATCCGACTGCCGGCGCCGTCGTGTCGCTGTTCAAGGGTTACAGCGCTGGCTACAAGGGATTGATTCCGCCTTACATCGTCATGACGCGGCTCCAAGGGCGGTTCTCCGAATCGGGTTTTCTCGGCTCGCGCGCAAAACCGTTCGCCACGGGCGGTGATCCGTCGCAGACCCCGTTCGTCGTCGAAGGCGTGGTCGCCCAGGGCATCACGGAGCAACGGCAAAAGAATCGGCGCGAGTTTCTGCGCAAGCTGAACACGCTGGAGCAGGTTATGAAGGGCGACGAGAAGCTGGCGGCCTCCGCGCAGTGCGAGCAGGCCGCTTATGACCTGATCCTCGGCGACGCCGGGAAGGTGTTCGATCTTTCCCAGGAACCGGCCGAAGTGCGGGATCGTTACGGGAAGACCAAATTCGGCCAATCTTGCCTTGTAGCGCGGCGCTTGGTCGAGCGTGGCGTGCCCTACGTCACCATCAACTACGAAGGCTGGGACACACACAAGGGCAACTTCCAGGCGATGCAGCGCAAACTGCCGGAGATGGACAAGGGCATGGCGTCGTTGTTCCAAGACCTGGCCGAGCGCGGGTTGCTCGATTCGACCATCGTCTGGTGGGGCGGCGAGTTTGGCCGCACCCCTTACGCCGAGAAGAACGGCACGGGCCGCGACCACAACCCCGGCGGGTTCACCGTCTGGCTGGCGGGCGGCGGCTTGCGCTCGGGATTCGCGCACGGCGCGACGGACGAGTTCGGCCATCAAGCCGTCGAGAACACGGTCCACATGCACGATCTGCACGCGACCATCCTGCACCTGCTCGGGCTGGACCACGAGAAGCTGACGTTCAAGTACGCCGGCCGCGACTTCTGGCTGACCGACGTGCACGGCCGGGTGGTGAAGGAGTTGATCGCGTAGGGTACTAACGCGGCTATCGGGGGTGCTTTTGCCGCCCCAACGGGGCGACCGAGAATAGCCAGGGGTGGAGCGCAGCGGAACCCCTGGAAACACGCACCCGCAACGCGCCGCAACCCCGAAGG
>JAOACV010000172.1 GCA_026417675.1 Verrucomicrobiia bacterium | reverse complement strand
TCGATGCGCGCCGCGATGTCCTCGTGCAGGTCGCCGTCGGAGGCCAGAAAGAAGACCCGGCCGCCGGGGATGAGCAGCGTGTTGCGGAAACTCCGCTTCACTGTCGCGTGCGCTGACGACAACATCCGGCCCAGTTCGGGACTGACGTAGTTTTCGTAGCGGCCCAGCCCGAACGACAACACGCCGTTGGCGGTTAGCGCGCGCTTGGCCTCACTGAAAAACTCCGCCGTGTAGAAGCGGTTGATCTGCGACGTGGACGGGTCGGGCATGTCCACGATCACCACGTCGAAACGCTGCGCGGTCTGCCTCACAAACAGCCGGCCGTCGGTGTTGACGACGCGGATGCGCGGGTCGGCGAGGCTGTCGGGCAGGAACTTCCGGCCAGCCTTGATGATCAGCGGATCGAGTTCGACGTAGGTGACTTCGCCGACGCCATATTTGAGGATTTCACGCGCGGTGCCCGCCACACCGCCGCCGATCAGGAGCACGCGCCCGGCGTCGGGCCTCTGGACCATCGCGTAGTGGACCGGCTCCTCCACCTGCATGGCGTTCTCGGTCGAGAGAACCGGCAGGCCGTTCTCCACGAAGTTGAACTGGCCGCTGGTTTTTGACACGACCAGCTTGCCGTAGGGCGAGTTGGCTCGGAACACGATCCTTTGGTCCGGGTATTGCATCCGCGTCGAGATCGCGTCCGCATCGGCCAGCGCCATCACACCCAGCAACGCGGCCGTCAACAAAGCCGAGACGCCCAGCATGACGCGCGCATGAAACGCAAACGCCAGAGCGCACGCCACCAGCACGTTCAACAGCGCGGGCGCGTAGAGGATGCCGATATGATCCAACAATTGCACCAGCACGAAGCTGAAAACCAGCCCGCCGACGATGCTGCCGATGCTGTCGGCGACATAGACGCGCCCGATGCCCTCGGCGCCTTCGCGGGCCGCGAGGATGGCGCAAGCCAGCGTCAGCATCCAGCCCGACACCAGACAAAACGGCAACAACACCAGGCAACTGCTGACGAGGATTTCGACGACGCCGACCATGACGCCGCGCCCGAAAACCAGATTGCGCAGCGCCCGCAACAGGAACACCTGCGCCAGCGGGACCAGCGCGATGAGCAACTGCGAGATGATCAGGGCGCGGCGAGGACTTGCCAGACCGGTCACGCGCCGGCCCAGCCACGCGCCCAGGCCGGTCAGGAGCAGCCAGTTGCCGAGGATGATGCCGAGCACCATCTCGTTGCCCCAAAAGACGCCCAACATCTCGCGCATGAGCGCCAGTTGGGTCATCACCGCGCAGAGGCCGAGCGCGCCAACCGACAGCAAGACCAGCAGCCGCTCGCGGCCAGTCGGGGCGGCGATGGCGTCGGGGCCGGACATGAGTTACAGCTCCGATTCCTTGAAGTGCTCGACGTGGTAGATGTGAACGGTTGTGCCGGGGCCGCGCCAGGCGTCGGGCGGGCAGCCGGCTTTCTGCGAGAGCGAACTGAGGAACATCACCTTGTCGGGAATCTGCTCCCACACCTGCGGCAGATAGGTCGCGCCGCGGCCGGCAATCTGCAGCACCACGCCGTCCTTGTGAGGATGCAACTTATTCAGCAGGTCCTCCGGCGAACTGAACGGCAGCAGTTGCGGCACGGTCAGCACGCTGATCTCGATCTCGATTGCCTTCAGCTCGTCCGGCTGCACCGGCGGGAAGCGCGTGTCGCGCGTGGCGGAGCTTTGACTGTTTTCCATGATCGCCTGGCAGGGGGGCGCATGGGGCAGGATGTTGCCGATGCAGCCGCGCAACTGGCCGTTCTTGGTCAGTGTGACGAAGCAGCCTTTTGGCTCCAACAGTTTCCTGGGAAAACCGGAACCGTCCACCGTCGGCAGCCGGCCTTTCGTCACCACTTCGTTGACGGAGCGTCGCGCCAGCTCCAACAGGATTCTCCGCTCCTCGCGCGTGAAGGCCGGTTGCTCGCGCGCAGGCGCCGCTGACGCAACGGGCAGCTTTCTGGAGGATTCGGTCGCGTAGAATGCGATGGCCGCGTAACCCACCACCCTGTCCTTGCCGCCGGCGGTGTCCCCGCTGTTGCGATGGTCGAGCAGCTTGGTTTTCCAGCCGTAGGTCTTCGCCAGGTGCATCAGCGTCAGCACCGGCAGCCGGCCGCAGGCGGAGTCCTGGCCGATGCCGTCGAGGTCCAGGTTGCAGATCGCCTCGATGCAATGCTTGTCCATCGCGTTGGCCTCGTCGTAGGGATGGTAATGGCTGAGGTCGGTGCTGGCGATCAGCAACGTCTTGTCGTCGAGCTGCGTCGCTATCGCTTGCGCGGCTTGCGCGGGGTCGGCCTGTCCAAAGACCAGCGAGACCAGTTTGAAGTCCTTCAATGTCTTTTGCAAGAACGGCACCTGCACCTCGCCCGAATGCTCAAACGTCTCCGGCGTGGCCTCACCGACGGTTCCATCCGGTCGGCGCGCCACGAACCGCGGCTCCATCACAAACGGCGGCATGCTTCCAAGCGCCTTCGACTTTTCGGAAATCGGCACCAAGCCAAGCGGCGTGCGATACGCGTCGAAATCGCCCACCGACACGCCAGCGAACGAGGCGGTGTGGCTGGCGGCCATGAGGATGACAGTGCGAAAATCGCCGCCGATGAGTTGCTTGTAGCCGTGTGCCGCCGTTAGCCCGGAATACACGTAGCCGGCATGCGGACAGATCAGCCCCACCAAATTGCCGACCGGCTCGGCTTTGACCGCCGCGAAGAACTGGTCAATCGTCTTCGAGAGGCTCACCGGGTCGGCGTCGTAAAACGCGCCCGCCACCGCCGGCTGTCGCACACGCTGGAAGGTCGGGGTCTGTGAAGCGGCCTTGTCGGAGGGTTTCGTGTCCGTTCGATCGCTGCAGGCCAGCAGGGCCAGACCAGCAAGAACTGACGCCAAAACGGCCCTCAGCCGGAAGGATGCGCCGTGTGAAGATGATTCCGCGGGATTCGCCTCCTCGCGTCGGCGCCTCCAAAAGCCTCCTGAGTCGCTCCGTCTCATCGGTCCATAACCCGTTTCACAAAGCTGCGGTTTCATCGCCGCAAAGATAGCAAATGGAGTGGCTTCATGCCCGCAGAAACTCCTCCGCCGGTGTTCTCGAATCGTCAGTGGGGCGCGAAACCTCCAATCGCGATGCCAAGGAACTGGACTGAGCAGTGATGGCGGCAAGCACCGGCCCGGCTTGCTACAGAGGGAATCAAGGCCGCCGAGAGCCCGACACTTCGCGAGATGGCCGCCCACAACGGCTGCGAGTCGCCGCACGACCCGCCGGAGATCATCGGCGGTCAGTAGGGCGCTGCTTGGCCGGTCTCTTCGACTTGACCAGCGACCTTACGAACGCCTGGTAAAGCTCCACGGCCTTCGAGTCGGTGATGTTTTGACCGACGACCAGCCGCGCTCGCACGGTTGTCCTCTCGCCTGCTTTGACATCGCGGCCGATCGTGCAGAGATAGAGCGAAAAATGTTTCTCACCGCTGTAAGGCGTGCCGACAGCGAAACAATCCTCCTTGGGCGCCATCACAAGCGCCGTGAAACCGCCCTCGGCGTCGCGCCGCAGTCCCAGCGGCAGCGCCATGCGGGGTCGAATCGCCCATTCCACCGGATTCGGCGGATACTTCCAGCGGCCGTCCTTGATCATTTGCGCCGCCGCGTCGTCGCGCGGGAACATCTGCCAGTGGCCGTCAGCCGCGTTCGCGGCCAGAAACGACGCTTTGGCCTTGACGCTCTCCCGCGCATAGACGAACGCGTTGGCGAAGTTGTCGAAATACGAGCCGATGAACAACTCGAACCGTTGCAAATCGCGTTTCGGCGTGACCGTCGTCGTCAGGTCCAGCGTATCCGGCGCCGCCCAACGATAGACAGCCGTTAGGTCCATCGGGTGCGCATCGTCAGCGGTCCAGTGAACCTTCAGCGCGCCGTCAGGCAACAGTTTCGATGTGCTGGCCCACTCCCAGATTGCCTTGCCGAACCGCGCATCCGTTGCCAGCAGCCGATACGGCGACAGCCAGCCGACACTTCGCGACAAGGACCTGCCCGTCGCCACGTCGAAGACCGGCACCGGGCCGTGGCCCTTGCCTCCCTGCCGCATGACGCCGCGCAGGGCGCCGGTATTGAACTGATATTGTTCGCCGGCAAGCGGCACAAACGCCAGTTTCGCCGGCAACGCGCTCGCGATGGTGGGGTCTGGAACAATGGGTTGAGCGGCCATGGCGCGAACGCCGACACAGAGCCAGATCGCAGGCAACCAGAGGAGATAGGTTCCGGGCTTCATAATGAGTGTTGTTGATTGTCGCGGCACCGCATTCAGGACCGCTCATTCCGCGCTGCCGGTTCAGAGACCCGTGGGGGCCTTATGGGTTCGATCGGGCCAAGGCCACCGCGTGTGTCGGCGCGCATGAAAGCGTTACCTCACCGGCTTCTTGCCGGCGCCTTTCTTCGCACGCGGCTTTGGCGGCTCGACCTTCTTTGCGTTCCCTGGAATCGGGGTGTCGGCGAGGCTGACGAGGCCGCCGTCGGGCAGTGTTTTGAGGCGCACGCTCTTGACCTGCACCGTCATCGGCGGTCCGCCGTGGAGTTGAATCGCCAGGATGCCTTCCAGCGCGCGCTTGGCCGCATCGTGGTCATACAGTTCCATGACCGTCTTGCCATCAATCTTGTGAATCAAATGGTTGCCTTGTGCGATGATGGTGAACTCGTGCCACTCGTCGTTCTTGGCCTCCACAGGCGCCGTTTCGCTGACGATCCACTTGTTGCCCTTGTCGTCCACGATGACCTTCTGGCCGTTTTGACAGACGATGCCCCGGCCGCGCTCCTCGTAAAGCATCCCGTTGTAGGCCGGGCTGGGGTGGACGTCGCACTGGTAGCCGCCGACCGAGAACGGCCCGACCTCCTTTAGCTCGCGGCTGCGATACTGGATGCCGGAATTGTTGCCGGCCTGCTTGAGCACCACCCGCAACTCGAAGTTCTTCACCGTGCCGCCCCGCCAGATGATGAACTTGTTGAACGGCACCTTCTTCTCGACGGTGGTGCGGCCGACGATCACGCCGTCTTCCACCGACCAGTAGTCCGGCTCGCCTTCCCATCCGCTGAGGTCCTTGCCGTTAAACAACGACACAAACCCCGCGTCATCAGCTCTCACGATCATCGCCGCGGCCATCGCCGCGACCGCTACTCCACTCCAGAACACTCTCTTCATTCGTTTCTCCTGTTGGTTGATCCTACGTCACGGCCTCTGGCAAAATCACGATTGGGCCCTCCATGATTTTGCCATTGTGCTTTTCTTCGTTCGGTTACACCTCTCCCGCGTCACATCACGCCCGCCACGGGCGGTTGCGTTTCGGCTTGCTCGCCATCAACTGATTGAAGATGCGCACGTCCTCGGCGATCTCGAAATCAAACATCCCCGCCAGCATGAAGTCCGCGCCGCCTTCGATGGCGTAGCGGAACGCGCTCGCGGGCGGGATGGCGCCCGCGGCCATCACTTTGAACGCGATCCATGGTTTCTCCACCGTCTGCATGAATTCGATGGTTTCCTTCGGATGGCTGCACCAGTAACCGGGATGCTCGCTGTAGGGCTTGGTGAGTTGCTCCGGCTTCGGCCCCGAGGGGTAGTTGTGATGATGTAGCGTCTTGATGTAAAAATCCGCCGCCACTTTCAGCTTTTCGCACTCCTGGATCACGCGCAGGTCGTGCGCGCCGACGCCGCACATCACGTTGTGGGCCTTGACGATGTCCACCGCCTTGGCAATCAGGTCCACTTTCCCCTGCGCCACGAGCGCATCCGAGCGCACGCCCCAGATGTAAATGGCGTCGGTGCCGTCGTCCACCATCGTCTGGATTTGGTTCGAGAACGCCTCCAAGCCCGGCTCCATCGGCGCGGTGGGGCAAATGACCCACTGCATCTTGCCGCCGCGTTGCTTGCGGTATTCCTTCATCATGTCCAGCACGCCCGGCGCGGTGTGAATGACCAGCGCGTTGACGCCGTGCGCCTCGGCGATTTGCATCGTCTCGAAGATCTTCTCCTTGGTGTTGTAGTGCTTGGTGAGCGCATAGACGTATTTGAGGTCGCGGCTGTGGGTAAAGTGCGTCAGCAGGTTGCCGCCCAGCAGCAATCGGCCCATCGTCAGCTTGCCGAGCTTGGCCTGTGGCACCTTCTCTTTGGCCTCCGGCTTGGCGGCCTGTTCAGCCGCTGTCGCCTCAGGCGTCCGCGCGGTCGCCGCCAGCG
>JAOACV010000171.1 GCA_026417675.1 Verrucomicrobiia bacterium | reverse complement strand
TGTGTATAAGAGACAGCGTGCCGGGGGCTCGCGCGCGCGCCGATCGCGGCGAACTGGCCTTTGGCACGATGGACACATGGCTGCTGTGGAACCTCACCGGCGGCGCGCTGCACGTCACCGACCCCAGCAACGCGTCGCGCACGATGCTCTTCAATCTCCAAACCGGCGCGTGGGATGACGACCTGCTGCGCTTGCTCGACGTGCCGCGCGCGGTGCTGCCTGCGATTCGTTCGTCGAGCGAGGTCTATGGCGAGACGGCGCCGGGCGTGTTCGACGCGCCCATCCGTATCGCGGGCATCGCGGGCGACCAGCAGGCGGCATTGTTCGGCCAGAACTGCTTCGCGCGCGGCCTGGCCAAGAACACCTACGGCACCGGATGCTTTATGCTGATGAACATCGGCCCGCAGCCGATGCTGTCGAAGAACCGGTTGATCACCACCGTGGCGTGGCAGGCGGGCGGACAGACGGACTTCGCGCTCGAAGGCAGCGTCTTCATCGGCGGCGCGGTCGTGCAATGGCTGCGCGACGGCCTTGGCCTCATCAAGTCCTCCGCGGACATCGAGGCGCTGGCCGCGTCGGTGCCGGACTGCGGCGGCGTCTATCTGGTGCCCGCGTTCGCCGGACTCGGCGCGCCGCACTGGGACCCATACGCCCGCGGCATCATCACCGGGCTAACGCGCGGCGCCACCTCCGCTCACATCGCCCGCGCCGCGCTGGAGGGCATCGCGTTCCAAGTCGCCGACGTGCTCGACGTGATGAAGCAAGACAGCGGCGTGGCGATGAACGAACTGCGCGTGGACGGCGGCGCCTGCGCCAACAACCTGTTGATGCAGTTCCAAGCCGACATCCTGCGCGTGCCGGTCGTGCGGCCCAAGGTCATCGAGACCACCGCCCTCGGCGCAGCCTATCTCGCCGGCCTCGCCACCGGCTATTGGAGAAATCGCGACGAAGTCCATCGCGCCTGGCAGGCCGACCGCGCCTTCGAGCCTCGCATGAGCGCCGACGAAGCCGCCCACCGCGCCTTCGCGGCGCGCTGGGCCGAGGGCCTGGCCGCGCACGCGATTGGGAGGTGCACAGCCAGCACACCAGCCAGGCGCAGACTGCGTGAAGGTTGGCGGGCGGCGAAGATTGACTCTGCGGAGGTCGGCTCCTATTCTACGCGCGCTTTTTTTGAGAGTTTGAAGCACGATGCGATTGTTGGCGGCCATTTTGCGGAGTCCTTGGATTGTGGCGGACAGGAGCGTCCGAGTCGCGAGGGTGCTGTGAGCCTTCCATTCGAGCTTTTCCTCTGCCTGCGCTACCTGAAGCCGAAGCGGGCGTTCGTCTCGGTCATCACGCTCATCTCGCTTGTCGGCGTGCTGCTGGGCGTGGCGGTGTTGATCGTGGTCATTGCGGTGATGACCGGCTTCGACCGCGACCTGCGGGCGAAGATTCTGGAGATGAACGCCCACATCACCGTCACCAGCGGCGGCATCATTGACCAGCCGGAGAGAATTCTGGCGCAGGTGGCGAAGGTGCCGGGCGTGACGGCGGCGTCGCCTTACGTGTGGGGGCCGGTGCTGATCGAGTTCGACCGCAAGGCGTTCACGCCCTACGTGAAGGGCATTGACCCCGTGCGCGAGCAAAAGGTGACGGAGATCGGGCGCTACGTCCGGTTCGGCAAATTCGATCTCTCCGGCCCGAGCGTCATCATCGGCAACGAAATGGCCCGCCAGTTCAACATCATGCCCGGCGACAAGATCACCGTCTATTCGCCGCGGAACATCCAGCAGCGCAAGGAGGTCTATCTGCCGGCGGAACTGGAAGTGAGCGGCATTTTCTCATCGGGCCTCTATGAATACGACATGGCGATCATGTTCACGTCGCTGAGCGTCGCGCAGGAACTCTACAACCTCGGCAAGGGTGTGCATGAGATCGCCGTGATGGTCGAGGGGGGCGCGAACGTGAACAAGTGCCAGGAGGTGGCCGACCGCCTGAACGAGATGCTGCAACGGCCGTTGCGCGCCGAGACGTGGATGCAGCGCAACAAGAAGCTGTTGATGGCGGTGCAGGTGGAGAAGAACGTCATGTTCTTTATCCTCTTCTTCATCATCATCGTCGCGTCGTTCGGCATTTGCAGCACGCTGATTACCATCACGGTGCAAAAGACGCGCGAGATCGGCATCCTGAAGGCGCTGGGCGCGAGTCCGTTTAGCGTGATGGCGGTCTTTGTCCTGCAGGGCTTCGTCGTCGGCGTCGTCGGCACGTTGCTGGGGCTGGGCGCAGGCATGCTGCTGCTGCGCTATCGCAATCCGTTCAGCCACTGGCTCTCCAGCAACCTCGGCTACGAGGTGTTTCCGCGGGAGATTTACAACTTCGCGGAAATCCCGGCGCTCATCAGCGCCTCCGACCTCGCGGCGATCTGCCTAACGGCGGTGGCCATCTGCACGGTGGCGGGCATCATCCCGGCGTTCCGCGCGGCGCGGCTCGATCCGGTGGAGGCGTTGCGCTATGAGTAACGGCGCCTCCAACGCATCGCGGGAGATTCTGCGCGCGCGCGGCTTGCGCAAAAACTACCGCATGGGTTCCACGAGCCTGGAGGTGCTCAAGGGCATCGAACTGACCGTCGCGCGCGGCGAACGACTCGCCGTTGTCGGCGCTTCCGGCGCGGGCAAGAGCACGCTGCTGCACGTCCTCGGCGGTCTCGACCGCCCCACGGGAGGCAGTGTGTGGTTCGACGGCGTCTCGATCTACGATCAGCCTTTGGGCGAGCTGAACCGGCTGCGGAACCGCAAGGTGGGTTTTGTGTTCCAAGCGTATCAGTTGCTGCCGGAGCTGGACGCGGCCGAGAACGTCTCGCTGCCGGGCTGGGTCTCGCGTCAGAGCGGCCATCAGGTTCGCCGGCGCGCGGAGGAGCTGCTCGCGTCGGTCGGGCTCGGCGACCGTCTGCGGCATCGGCCGGCGGAACTGAGCGGCGGCGAACAGCAGCGCGTGGCCATCGCGCGCGCGCTGGTCAACGAGCCTGAGATTCTGTTTGCGGATGAGCCGACCGGCAACCTGGATTCGGCCACGGGGGCGGCGGTGATCGAGTTGTTATTGCGCTTGCAACGCGAGCGCGGCATGACTTTGATTCTGGTCACCCACGAGATGGACATCGCGCGGCACTGCCAGCGAGTGTTGGAGATGCGCGACGGTGTGCTGAGTGGGCATTGAAGGCGCCATGAGAAACAGGAAGTTGCAGATTTACATCGACGGCAAGTTCTACTCGAAACGCGACGCGAAGGTGTCGGTGTTCGACCACGGCTTGCTCTACGGCGACGGCGTGTTCGAGGGCATCCGCATCTACAATGGTCGCATCTTCAGGTTCGACGAGCACTTGGACCGTCTCTACGCGTCGGCCAAGGCGATCATGCTCAAAGTTCCGCTCGCGCGCCCGGACATGTCACGGGCGACGGTTGAGACCTGCCGACGCAATGGCCTGCGTGATGGTTACATCCGGTTGCTGGTCACGCGCGGCGTCGGCAACCTCGGCCTCAGCCCGTCGAAATGCCCGAAGGCGTCGGTGATCATCATTGCCGACACGATCGAGCTTTACCCGCCGGAGGTCTATCATCGCGGCATGAGGGTCATCACCACCGGCACGTGGCGGATGCCCAACGCCGTGCTCAGCCCCGCCGTCAAGTCGCTCAACTACCTCAACAACATCATGGCGAGGATCGAGGCGAGCAACGCCGGCGCGGACGAGGGCCTGATGCTCAACGCGCAGGGTTACGTCGCCGAGTGCACCGGCGACAACATCTTCACCCTCAAAGGCAACCTGCTGCAAACGCCGCCGATTTCCGCCGGCGCGCTCGGCGGCATCACCCGCGCCGTGGCGATGGATCTGGCGGCCGGACTTGGCCTGAAGATGCGCGAGGCGGAGATGACCCGCTACGACATCTTCGCGGCCGACGAGTGTTTCCTGACCGGCACGGCCGCCGAGATCGTGCCGGTGGTGTGGCTCGACGGCCGGCAGATCGGCAACGGCAAGCCGGGGCCTATCACGACCGAGATGATGCGCCGGTATCGCGAGTTGACACAGCGCGAAGGCACGCCAATTTACGAGTGACGAGGCACGACGATGCGTTGCGAGATCTGCAAGACCAACGAGGCCACGGTCCACTTCTCCCAAGTGACCGGCGACAAGGTCAGCAAGATTGACCTCTGCGAATCCTGCGCCAAGGCCAAGGGCCTGACCGATCCCAACAACATCACCATGCTCGGCGACCTGTTGGGCGATTTCGCCGCCGGCCCGCCCGCCGAGGCGGAGAGCCAGCGCTGTCCGGAATGCGGCTTCACGCAGGCCAACTTCAAGAAACAGGGCCGGCTCGGCTGTGCCGTCTGCTACGAGACCTTCGAGACCGGCCTGCGCCCGTTGCTGAAGGCCATGCACAAGGGCGAGCGCCACGTCGGCAAGTCGCCGCGCAAAGCCCGCGCGCGCGTTTCCCCCGAACGCCTGCGCGAACTGGAGAAGGAACTCGCACTGGCCATCAAGGAAGAACGCTTCGAGCACGCCGCCCAGTTGCGCGACGAGATCCGGGCGCTGGAGAGCAAGGCCAGACTGTCGGCGCGATAGCCGGAGCCGGTATGAGCGCGGACAACCCCAATCCGGCCGACCAGTGGGTGGTCATCAGCAGCCGCGTGCGCCTCGCGCGCAACCTCGCCGGCGTGCCCTTTCCCGGCTGGGCCAAGAAACCCGACCGCCAGAAATCCCTCGACATCATCCGCACTGCCGCGTGCGCGCTGCCCGAGATGCGCGGCGCCTTCGTCCGCTCGATGGACGAGCTGACGGCGATGGAGAAACAGTTGCTCGTCGAACGTCATCTCATCAGCCGCGAGCACGCCGCCAAGACCGTCGGCAGCGGCGTCGTCATCAGCGCCTCGCAGGTCGTCAGCCTGATGAACAACGAGGAAGACCACCTCCGCATGCAGGCGCTGATGCCTGGGTTTTGTTTACAGGAGGTTTGGCAGATAATTGACCGCGTGGACCCCGAATTGGAGGAACAACTCGACTACGCTTTCTCGCCGAAGCTCGGCTACCTGACCGCCTGCCCCACCAACGTCGGCACCGGCATGCGGGCCAGCACGATGGTCCACCTGCCCGCGCTGGTGCTGGCCGAGCAGATCAACCAGATCGTCCAAGCCGTCAACAAGCTCGGTCTGGCTGTGCGCGGCCTCTACGGCGAGGGCACCGAAGCTTCCGGCAACCTCTTCCAAATATCCAACCAGACCACCTTGGGCGAGCGCGAAAGCGACCTTATCGAGCGGCTCACGAAGATCGTCATCCAAATCATCGAGCGCGAGAAGAACGCCCGCGAGGTGTTGATGGAGCGCCGGCCGCAAATGATCCACGACCAGGTCGGCCGCGCCTACGGCGTCCTGGCCAACGCCTGCGTCCAGAGTTCCAAAGAGGCCATGAACCTCCTGTCCTTGGTCCGGCTCGGGCTCGACTTGGGCCTCATCCGCGGCCTCGACCCCAGACGCGTGGACGAGATGTTCCTGCTCACCCAGCCCGCGCACCTCCAGCAACACGTCAACCGAAAGCTCTCCGCCGAACAACGCGACATCGTCCGCGCCAGCCTTCTGCGCGACATGCTCAAGGACGTTGACCGCCCCAAACCCCTGCCCCTTTGCCTCTCCGACCTCTCCGAAGGCGAGTCGGACACTGGTCAGAACAACTGACCCGCCACCCTTTCTCTCGCGTCGAGCGCGCCGGTCTCTGGTGGAGCGCGTTCTCCGAACGCGCTGGGCGTTGTCATGCCTGCCGCCGCATCCCGTTCGGAGAACGCGATCCACCGGAATGGAAGGGGCCGGGAGATGGCAGATCCTACATCAAACTCCACGGCGCGCGGGGCGCGCGGCCGAGTAGCGCCGAGGCGGCGGGATCGCCGATGATTTCCTCCGTGTCGGGATTCCAACGAATCTTGCGGCCGGTCAGCATGGCGATCTGGCAGAGATGGCCGACGCTGGCGGAGCGGTGAGCGACTTCGGCGGGCGTAATGGTCGTTTGGCGGTTCTTCACACACTCGATGAAGTCAAGATGATGTCCCCGGCTGTAATAAAGCCGCTGTTCGTCGGCGCCGATCTGTTCGGCGAGCAGCGATTTCGGCTCCGCGTCAATCCCGCTGCGGTCCACCCAGACCCAGCCTTTCTCGCCGATCCAACGCGCGCCCATGCCCTTGGGCTGTTGCTTGGCGTCGGCGACGATCAGTTCGATGCCGTTGGCGTAGCGG
>JAOACV010000170.1:2644-6253 GCA_026417675.1 Verrucomicrobiia bacterium | reverse complement strand
CAGTAGCTCCATGCGTGGCCCGGAAACCAGGTGTGCTCCAACGTGGGCACGCCGAGCCGCCGGCAGCCGAGCGTCCGCGCAAACGTCAGGATGATGAACGCGATGCCCGCGGGGTTCTTGAATGCGAACTCGGTCTGACCGTTGAAAGCAATCCGGTCGCGTTCGCTGGCCACGCGATTCAGGCACCAAGCGCAGAGCCAGTCGGTTGCCGGGTCGCCCTCGTGCGGAGACGGGCGGGTTTGCATCTCCGGCTCCGCAGTCGCCGCGGCGCCGGCCGCGGCATTGGTCATTGTCTCGTCGGGCTGGTTCACAAGCGGAATCTTGCCAGAAAACTTCCGCGCGTCCACATCCCGACGGCCGCCGAGGGCGCCTTCGGACGGCATTGACCCGAGCGGGTGCGCCATTTACAAATGCAGCTTTGAGGTGACCATGATTCTGCCACGCATGATTTTGCCGGCGCTGTTGTTGTTCGTCGTCTTCGCCGCTCCCGGCGCGTCCGCGAAGCCCAATGTCATCATCGTCATCACGGACGATCAGGGCTACGGCGACCTGTCCTGCCATGGCAACCCGGTGCTCAAGACGCCGCATCTTGACCGGCTTCACGCCGAGAGCATTCGCTTCACCGACTTCCACGTCGCGCCGATGTGCACGCCGACGCGCGGACAGTTGATGAGCGGCGTGGACTGTCTGCGCAACAGCGCGATGAACGTCAGCAGCGGGCGCGCGATGCTGCGGCGCGAACTGCCGACCATGGCCAATGTGTTCGCCGCGGGCGGCTATCGCTGCGGCCTCTTCGGCAAGTGGCACCTCGGCGACAACTATCCGTATCGCCCGCAGGACCGCGGGTTCCACGAGACGGTCTGGTATCCCTCGTCGCATATCGGCAGCGCACCGGATTTCTGGAACAACCATTACTTCAACGACACCTATTATCACAATGGCCGGCGCGAGAGGTTCGGCGGCTACACGACGGATGTGTTTTTCGGCGAGGCGATGAAGTGGATGCGGGCGCGGGCCGCGGCGAGGCAGCCGTTCTTTTGCTACCTCCCGACGGCGGCGGCGCACGGGCCGCTGTTCGTGCCGCAGAAGTATCGCGACCTTTACAAAGACCAGAAGCCGAACGTCGCCCGTTTCTTCGGCATGATCGCCAACATTGACGAGAACATGGGCCGGCTGGAGGCGTTTTTGCGCGAGACGGGTCTGCGCGACCACACCATCGTCATCTTCATGACCGACAACGGCGGCACCGTCGGCGTGCCGGTCTTCAACGCCGGGATGCGCGGGCGGAAGATCGAACTCTACGAAGGCGGCCATCGCGTGCCGTGCTTCATCCGCTGGCCCGGCGGCAAGCTGCGCGCGCCGGGCGATGTGGGCGGCTTGACGCAGGCGCAGGACCTTTTGCCGACGCTCGCCGAACTGTGCGGGTTGAAAAGCCAAACTGCTTTCGACGGCGCCAATCTCGCCGACGTGTTGCGCGGCGCGCGCGAAGTGCCGGATCGAACCCTGGTGTCGCAGTTCAGCCGCATGGACCGTCCATCGCCGCAACGGGGCGACGCTTGTGTGATGTGGCGTCGCTGGAGGCTGATTCATGACAGGGAACTTTACGACCTCGCGACGGATCCGCAGCAGAAGCAGAACGTTATCGGGCGGCATCCCGACGTGGCGGCGCGACTGCGGGCGCACTACGCGAAATGGTGGGACGGCGTCGCGCCGCGCGTGGACGAAGCGCAGCGGATCGTCATCGGGCACGCGGCGGAGAACCCGGCGTTGCTGTCCCCATGCGAGTGGTTTGATGTGTTCCTCGACCAAAGCGCGCAGGTGCGGCGGGGGGGAAAAAAAGAACGGTGTGTGGCATCTGGAGGTCGCGGCGGCGGGCGATTACGAGTTCGAGTTGCGCCGCTGGCCGCGCGAGGCCGACGCGACGCTTACCGCTGGTCTGCCCGCGCACCCGCACACCGACGGCGAGTTTCCCGCCGGCGTGGCGTTGCCCATCGCCAAGGCGCGGCTGAGGATCGGCGGCTTCGACGCGAACCGCGCCGTCTCGGCGGACGACAAGGCCGTCACGTTCACCGCGAAACTGCCGGCCGGCCGCGCGCAGTTGCAGACATGGTTCTACGACGCCGAGGGCAAGGAACTGTGCGGCGCCTACTATGTCTATGTGAGGCGCAGATGACAGGCCAGAATCCCATTCACGCTTCCACACAACCTTGGTTGTTTTCCGGCATTTACGGAAACACCATGAAAATCATCCGCTTACTCATCGCTATCTTCACCTTCGTTGGTCTGGTTTGGGCTGTGCCCGCCGCGCCGCGCGACGTTGCGCCGGAGCAGTTGCAACAGTTGCTGAAACGCTTTCCCGATGCCGACGCGAACAAGGACGGCACGCTGACATTGGAGGAGGCGCGCGCTTATCGGCAGAAGATGACGGGCAAGCGCGGCGGCCAGGGCGGCGATGCCGAGGCCAAGCTGCCGACGCCAACGCACGCGGACGTGAAATACGGTCCGCATGAACGCAACGTGCTCGACCTGTGGCTGGCCAAGTCCGACAAACCGACGCCGCTGGTGGTGTTTATCCACGGAGGCGGGTTCGTCCGCGGCGGGAAATCCGGCGCCAACCCTGACGCGATCAAACGATGCCTCGACGCGGGCGTGTCGTTCATGGCCATCAACTATCGTTTCCGTCAGCACGCGCCGATTCAGGACATCCTGCGCGATGCGGCGCGGGCCATTCAGTTTGTCCGGCACCACGCGGCCCAATACAACCTCGACCCGAAGCGCGTGGCGTCCTACGGCGGCTCGGCCGGCGCCGGCACGTCGTTGTGGCTGGCGGTGCACGACGATCTGGCCGACCCGAAGAGCGACGATCCCGTGCTGCGCCAGTCGAGCCGCATCGCCGCCGCCGGCTGCATGAACGGCCAGGCGACCTACGACATGACCGAGTGGGAAAAGCTCATCGGCAAGTTCCAGCCCGAATGGATCCGCGGCGAGGACGAGGACGTGAAGTTCTACCATTTCAAGAGCCGCGACGACTTCAAGACGCCGGAGGGCAGGAAGGTGCTGGCCGATTGCAGCATGATCAGCCAGATCACCAAAGACGACCCGCCGATCATCATGACCTGCTCGATCCCGGACGGCGAGCCGCGGAACCGGGGCGAACTGGTCCACCATCCGCGCCACGCCAACGCGGTCAAGCAACGCTGCGACGAGGTCGGGGTAAAGTGCGAAATCTACCTGCGCGAGTCGGGCACCACCGGCGATGTCGTGGGATTCTTGCTCAAGCAATTGGGCGTCGAGCCGGCGGCCACGAAGAAGGAGTCGAGGCGGACAACGAGAGAACCCTGATGAGAACAAGACTGATGACGGGCATGGTATTTGCGCTGGCGAGCCTCTGGGCGTCGGCGGCGATGCCGGAGCGATGGCCGGTGGAGAAAGCCAACCGCTGGCTGGATGAGCGCGGCTGGTTGGCCGGCTGCAATTTCATTCCCAGCACGGCGATCAACCAACTGGAAATGTGGCAAGCGGACACGTTCGACGCCGCGACGATGGACCGCGAGTTGGGCTGGGCCGCGTCGCTAGGCTTCAACTCGATGCGCGTCTTCCTGCATCACA
>JAOACV010000170.1:0-2634 GCA_026417675.1 Verrucomicrobiia bacterium | reverse complement strand
GCGCAAAGGCGACGCCTACGAACGGACGTTGCACGTCTCGACGTTGACGTTTGACGTCTCTTCGCAATGAATGCCACGGCGAGGCGTGGAGGGAAACAAGAGACCGAAACATGCTGGTTTCGCTCGAATTGAAGGCCATCGCCGACAAGCACGGCATCGGCGCGATGTTGGTGCTTTTCGATTCGTGCTGGGACCCGTTCCCCAAGCTCGGCAAACAACGCGCCCCGAAGCCGGGCGTGCACAATTCCGGCTGGGTGCAGAGTCCCGGCGCGGAGGTGCTTAAGGATCCTTCGCGGCACGACGCGCTGCGGGCGTATGTCGTCGGCGTCGTCGGCCGGTTCCGCGACGACCGGCGCGTGCAGGTCTGGGACATCTGGAACGAACCGAACAACACCAACGACAACTCCTACGGCCCGCAGGAACCCAAGGACAAGCCCGGCCTTGTGCGGCCCTTGCTGGCGAAGGCGTTCGCATGGGCGCGCGAGGCGCGGCCGACCCAACCGCTGACCTCCGGCGTCTGGCAAGGCAACTGGCCCGATCCCGCCAAGCTGCGGCCGATGGAGGTCATTCAAATCGAGAACTCCGATGTCATCAGTTTCCACAATTACGGCAAGCTCGACGACCTCAAGTCGTGCGTGCAAAACCTGCGCCGCTACAACCGGCCGATCCTCTGCACCGAATACATGTCGCGCGGCAACGGCAGCTTCTTCGACCCGCACCTTGGCTGGATGAAAGCGCAGCGCGTGGCGGCCTACAACTGGGGGTTGGTGGATGGCAAGACGCAGACGATCTATCCGTGGGACTCGTGGAAGAAACCCTACGTCGGCGAGCCGCCGCTGTGGTTCCACGACATTTTCCGCCGCGACGGCACGTCCTACCGCGCGCAGGAGGCCGATTACATCCGCTCGGTCACCGGCAAGGCCGCCAAATAGACGGAGCGCCTCCCGATGAAAATCCATCAGGCAGCCGCCTTGTTCTGTGCCGTCCTGACGATGACGTCCGCCACGGCGGCCGAGATGAAGGTGGCGACGGATTTCCCCGGCGGCTCGGCCGAGGTGGTGGCGCTGGACGGCGCGACGGGAACCATTCACATCCGGCCCGCGTTGCGCGAAGGACGCGGCTGGCCGAACGGGTGGTATCTGCGGGTGGACGGTTGGAAGCCGGGACCGGCGGTCACGTTAAAGCTCACCGCCCAACCGCGGCCCTTCAGAGACAACACGCGGCTCGCCGCGTCGTGGTCGCAGCCGGATTGCGCGGCGATCAGTAGCGACGACGTCACGTGGACCCAGACACCGAAGGGCGAGATCACCAAGGAGGGGGTCGCCACTTACAAGTTCGACGCGCCCGCCGAGCGCGTGTGGCTGGCCGTGGCTCCGCCGTTCCTGGCGTCGCACGCCGAGGAACTGCTCACGCGCATTGCGAAACAGGTTCCCGGCGCGGAACGGTTCGTTCTCGCGCGCACGCGTGGCGGACGCGACGTGTGCGGCGTGCGGCTTGGCAACGGCTGGCGATCTGGGTGCAGGCGCGGCAGCACGCTTGGGAAGCGGGATCGAGCTGGGTGGGCCGCGGCTTCATCGAGTGGGCCGCTGGCGATGATCCCGCCGCCGCGCAACTGCGCCGCGCCGCCACGATCCATTTCATTCCGATCATGGACGTGGACAACGTGGCCGCAGGCCATGGCGGCAAGGAAGCTTTCCCGCACGATCACAACCGCGACTGGACCGACCAGCCGATCTATCCCGAGGTGGCCGCGGCGCAGCAGCGGATTCGAGAACTGCACGCCCAAGGCCGCTTCCACCTGTATCTTGACCTCCACTGTCCCGGCGCAGAATCGCGCCGGCCTTACTTCTACGGGCCGTTTGACCTCAACCAGATGGGGCCGTTGCCGAAGCGGAACTACGATCGTTTTCTCGCGCTGGCCGCGGACTGCATCCGCGACCCGATGCCGCTCGACGCGAAGTATCACTTCGCCACCTATGTCAAGGCTGAGGAAGAGCGGCGTCGCATGAGCCGGGGATGGGTAAGCGCGCACACCGCCGAGCATGTGGTCGCGTTGTGCCTGGAGACGGCTTGGAACACGCCGCACAGCACGCCGACGGGCTACCAGGCCGTTGGCCGCGGACTCGCCCGCGCGGTCGCCCGCTACTTCAGTGAGGACCCGCAACGGCCTGCGTCGAGCGAGCGTTGAAGAAACGCGCCGGTCATTCCCGCATCGTGTCCGGGTCGAGGCCGACGGCGCGGCACCAGTCGCGATAGGCGAAGGGGGAAATCTCCGACGGTTTGATTTCGCTGCGGCCGCCCCAGAAGACGGCGGTGTAGAGCAACGGGATGCCGGCCTCGCGGATGTGGTCGTCTATCGCCGCCTTGTGCGCCAGCACGCTCTCCTTGTCGCGGCCGTGCGCGACGCCCATGATGTTGACGTTGGCGAATTCCGGCCCGGCGTCGCGCCAGTAGGCGTGGGTCATGACGTAATGGCGCCCCACTTCGCGGCCGGCCTCGATCTCACGCCCCGGCGGCACGGCCCAGTGGAAGAGCGCGTTGAATCGCGTGACGCGCTGGCCGTCCGGGAGCGGCTTGACGTGTTCGAGGAACGTGGAGAAGCGCCCGATGATCTTGCGGCGGTCGAAGTCCTCC
>JAOACV010000016.1 GCA_026417675.1 Verrucomicrobiia bacterium | reverse complement strand
GAGCACGGGCACGTCGTGGTCCACCGGCCCGTCGGGATTCGGCGCGTTGGTGTAGCCGGTCGGCGTGGGCCGGCGGCGGTTCATGGCGAAACCGCACCGCGCGCGCATGAAATCGAGCCGGGCCGGCGCGAGCCGCTTCAGGGCGTCGCCGACAAGCGTGACGAGTTGCTGCTGCAGCCGCGCCATGTATTTCTCGGCGGCGGGCACGAACTCGGCCTTGATGTCGTCGTCGAGCCGCGAGGCGCGCAGTTCGGGGCCGCAGTGGGTGTGGGAGGCGTTCATCAGCAACGATTCGCGCGGCAGGCCGAACTTTTCCTTCACCTGTTTCTCCAGCCAGTCGCGCAGCGGGCGCGGGACGCTGATGAGGTCCATCGTCACGATGACCAGCCGCGTGCCGCGCGGGTCTTCGATGGCCAGCGCCTTGGCGTGAAGGTCGGCGGCGACGCCCTCCGAGGGTTTCTTGCGCGACGCATAGCCCGCCATCCAGACCGGCCCCTCCGGCGTGATCTTCACCGACGCGACACCGGCTTTCCAGGCGGTTGGTTCTTGGGCGCGTGACGGGACGACGGCGAACAGCGCCAAGGCGGTGCAAGCGAGGGTGACAAACGGCGATCGCAGTTCGAATCGTGCATTCATGATTCAGCTCCCGGTGCTTGGAGACGCCGACGCAAGGAGATCAAACCTCGTTCCGGGTCACGGATCGCCAGCTTACGCCGGCGCCTGCGTTCACGCAGACGCTACAAACTCCACCCCTGTCGATACTCGCGGTGGAGGAAGCGATTCGCGTCTTTATCGTTGGTAACCTTCAGGTTCGGACCGTCCCAAGTCAGCTTCTTGCCGGCGCGCAGGGCGACATTGCCGAGCAGACAAACCTCGGTGAGCAGACCGGCGTGGTCCACAAAGTTGGAACCGGCTGGCGGCCCGCCGAGACAGGCGTTGATCCACTCCTTGTGATGGCCGGGCGAGCGCGGGAGTTTCTGCGGCGGACGGCCATAGGCTTTCTGTTTGGATTCGGGGACGAGGCGATGGCCCATCAGCACGCCTTTGTCGCCGATGTAGGTCACGTCGCCCATTTGGCGGCCCGGCTCCAGATCTTTGCACGTTGGGGGTTTCAAGCCGCCGTCATACCAGTGCAGCGTCACCGGCGGCATGTCGCCACGCGCGGGGAATTCGAAGTGCGCGATGACACCCAGTGGATACTGTTCGCCGTTGTTCTTTGTGCTGCACGCTTCGACGGCGGTCGGATGGCCGAGCTTGAGGGCTTTGAAAACCGTGGAGAGTTTGTGGCAGCCCAGATCGCCGAGCAAACCGGTGCCGAAGTCCCACCAGTTCCGCCAGACCCACGGATGGTAGGCGGGATGATACGGCCGATACGGCGCGGGACCGAGCCACAAGTCCCAATCCAACCCGTCGGGCACGGGCGGCGTCTCCGTCGGCCGGCCTTCAAACGGCGGGTAGGCCCAAAACCGCGGCCCGCTCCAAACGTTGACTTCGCGGACGGGGCCGATCGCGCCGTCCCAGATGAACTCGCAGGTGATCCGCGCCTCCTGCAACGCCTGGCCCTGATTGCCCAACTGCGTGGCGACCTTCGCCCGGCGGGCTTCCTCGGCGACCTGCCGCGCCTCATACACCGAGTAGGTCAGCGGCTTCTCGCAATAGACGTGCTTGCGCTTCTTCAACGCCGCCATCGTGATCACCGCATGCGTGTGGTCCGGCGTGGCGATCATCACCGCGTCCACGTCTTCTTTTTCCAACAGTTCGCGGTAATCGTTGTAGGTCCGACAGCCCTTGTAGGTTCCGGATGCTTTCTCTTTCGCGTAATACTCCTCCACCAGCCGCCGCGCCGGCTCGCGGCCCGCTTTGCGCTGCTCCTTGCCCTGCGTCCAGTTCCACGACAGGAAGCCATCCGCCTCGCGATGCACGTCGCAAACGGCAACCACTTGGATTTCGGGAAACTCGAGGAAAATATGCACGTTCTGCAATCCCTGGCCGCCGACGCCGATGGCGGCCAGCGTGATCTTGCCGCTGGGGGCGACCTGCCCTTGGCCGAGCACGCGCCGCGGAATCACCGCGAATGCCGTCGCCGCAGCGGCGCGGCTCAGAAAGGCGCGGCGCGACAGGCCGGCGCCGTTTTGTTGGGGAGTGCGTTTCGTTGAAGGTGTGACGGGTTTCATGGTGATATTTTTGTTTAGTGACTGAACGCGACACGTAGTTTCTACTCCGCTACCCCGAAACTGCAAGCCTGCGAATGCCTTCCCAAGTCGCTGGCGCGGCTCCGCTACGCCGGCCCGCCGGCGCTCGGTTGGGTCGCGTTTTCCGAACGTGATCCTCGCGCGTGACATCACCCCTCGCGTTCCGAGAACGCGATCCAACACCGACCTTGCGGCGGCCTGGGCGTTCCGAGCCGGGCGCACGGTTTACGTTCCCGGCGCGGGCGACGCGGCAACGGCCGCTTGCGAGGCCAGGGTGCGCGCTTTGTCGAGGACCATGCGGCCGATCAGACTGACGGCCTCCTCGATGCCGACGTGGTCGGTGTTGAGGACCACGTGGTAAAGCATCGGGTCGTCAATGTCCTTGTTGAAATTATGCCGGAGGTATCGTTTCCGGCCTTCATCGGCACGCTTGACATAGTCGAGGGCCTCGGCACGGCTCATCTGGTAATACTCCTGGATGTGCCGGACGCGATTCTCCAACGACCCAATCAGCCGGACGTGCAGCGCGTTGGGGGCAAAACCAATGACGACGTTGGCGCCCCGGCCGACGATGATCACATTGCCCATGCGCGCCAGGTTGAGGATGGTGCGGCTGGTGTTCTCCACCAACGCTTCGCGGTGGGGATGCAGGCCGAGCAAGGACTCGATCGTGTCCTGGATGCTGGAGTATCTGTCTTCCGGCATGAACCTGGCGATCCGCTGCGAGAGGTGATGGTCTTCAAGCACCTTTTCCACCAACCGCTTGTCGAACATCGTCCACGGACATCCCTCGCGTTGGTCAAACTGCCGCAGGAAGTTCACCAGCTTTTCAGCCAAGGGCACCCCGCCCGCCCCGGCCTGGCGCGAAATGGTCACCACCGGCGACGACGCTTGCGGCTGCGTTTGCGTTTCCCCGCGCTGGAGTTGGCAGTTGATATACGACTTGCACGCGTCAAAAGAGACTCTCGTGTTCATGGTCGTAGCCTCCGGCAGAGATGCCGCGCCACTGTGTAAACGCACAACCCAACTCGCGGCGTCAAGCTCTCTCCGCAGGAAACTTGGCACTTTTGAGCGGAATTTCCAGAACCAAATTTGCTTGAGTCCGTCCGCCGCGACGCCGTGGCATCATCATCTTGTCAGGGCTGCGCTGGCGCTTGCCAGACCCAATCCCCTTTCTCGAAGTCTTGAGCGGTGGAGCTTCTGGTTGTGAAAACGATCTTCCCGCCGTCGTCCGTTTCATTCCAGCCGACCGAATAAAGAACATAGCCGCCGCCGTCGCGGCGATACTTCAGCGGCCCGCCGCTGATGACATCGCGCGGCAGCTTCGCAATGAACCGCGGCACAAGCGCGTCCAGCGAATCGGGAAACTTCCCCTCCGCCACCCCATAACGCTCCAGCGCGCAGGCAATCATCGCTTGGTCGGCGTTGGTTTGCCCCAAGGCGCTCTTCTTGAAAATCGGTGCGACGGCGGGCAAAAGCATTTTCCTCAGCACGCGGTGATGCCAGAAAACCGAAGCCGGGCGCGCGTGTTCTTCCTGAGACGTCCGCTCGCATTGCTGGGCCAGGCTGGGATGCACGCGCCGGGCCGACAGGTCCAGAATCGGCTTCAGACGCTCCTCGAAAGCGCGATTGTAGTTAAGCTGTTCCAGAGAGACCCAACCCCGCGGAACTAGGCGCGCCAGCAGTGCCCCAAACGCGGATGCTGACACCGATCCAGCCGTGGACTCGCTGGTCATAGCCAAAAGCGTTGCAAGCTCGCGCGGCTGTTTCTTCAAGTAATCGAGCAGCGCGTGGCCGAGGGCGGCGCGCTCGGCTTCCAACGCCCGATGCAGGCCGGCCAGACAGTCCATGTGCTCCAGCCGCGTTTGCAGCGTTCGAAGTTGCGCGTCGGACCAGTGGTGATTGACCAGCCCTTCCCAAAGCACTTGCGTGGCGAGGTCGAGTCCGCTGAGCGTTACGAGATGGCCAACCAGAAATTCACTCCCAGCCGCGCCGAGCGTCCGCAGGAGCATGTCCAGGTCCTCGAACGCCTCCGCGGTTCGGCCCAACGCGAGCTCCGCCGAGGCCCGCAGCGCCAGCACCCGCCAGATCTGCCTGAGCGGTCCGAAGTGCGGCAATTGAATCCCAATCGGGTTCTCAGCCGTGTAGTTGAGATTGAACCGGCAATACGGCCGGCGGCTGGACGAGCGCAGTTCTTCGATAACCGGCTCGTATGGCTTCAACGCCGCCAGCACGACCGGCGCGGCCTCGGCGCGCTCCTGCGCGGTGCGCGTTCGGGGTTCCGGCAGCTCGTCGTCGGGCGCCGGCGGCTTCCCTATCGCGTCGCGCCACGCCACGAGGTCAATACACTGGCCCTTCAACCGCCCCCTTAGATTGCCGGGCGGCAGCGATTTCGCGAAATCCTGCACGCGCTTCAGTGCCTCAGTCTCGCGAGGCCTGCCGGTGGTCGGATCGAGGTCCGACAATGGCGCCAGAAACGGCGTCATCGCGAAGTTCTGGTCGTCGGGCACGCGCGGGGGGATGAACGCAGCCCAGTCGAGCTGGGCACCCTTGGCCAACAGTTGCTCGCGGTAAGCGGCCCACGCCCGCTCGCCGCGCCAGTTCTCCTCGGCATGGAACAGGACGAGCAGGGTGACGAGACAGGCGACGGCAAAGAGCAGGCGCTTCAACCAGCGAAAGCGGCGGGGTTTACTTTGTCCGTTCATAACTTGAGGCTCAATTTCCCGGTTCATGCGGCGTTGGTGTCGCTGCGGCGTTCGCTGCGCGGGCCGAAGGTTTTGGGCGGTGCAGTTTCGCTCGCGAGCAACGAGGTCAGTTCCTGCTGGCGCTTGATGATCAGGTTGAGCGTGTTGCCGGGTGCTGACGCCATCTGTGAAATCGAGGGGCCAGGCGTCGCGGCGTGAAGCACAAAGATCACGACCCACGCCGCCGCCAGCGCGCCCCACGCAACGGGTCTGGGCCAGAGCCACTCCAGCCACCAAGGCCGGGCTGCGGCGATGAGACCGATGTGTTCCGGCGCGAGTTCGCAGCGCGCCGCGGCAAGGATGTCGTCGCGCCACGCGGCGGGGATGCGGCGCGGCGGGGTGTCGGCGATTCGTTTTTCAAACTCGTTCATCGCAGTTCTCCGTAGATGGGACGCAGCAGGGCGCGAAGTTTGTCTATGCCGTAGCGGTAACGGCTTGCGGCGGTGTTGGCCGGGATGCCGAGCGTCTCGGCGATGGCCTCGAAGGTGAGTCCTTCCCACAGCTTGAGATGGATGACGGCGCGCTGTTCCTCGGGTAGTTCGGCCAGCGCCGCGCTGAGCGCCTCGCGGCAGCACTGCTCGTCTAGGTCGCTGGCTTGCTCGAAGACGACAGGCGACTCGCTGGCCAGCGCGTCGTGTTTGCGCTCGCGCGCGGCGCGACGGCGGATGAGGTCGAGCGCGAGGTTGTGGGCGATGGCGAGGAGAAAGGCACGTCTGTCGCGTGCGCCGTCGAGCAGGTCGGGTCGGCGGGCGATCTTGCAAAAGACCTCCTGCAACAAATCGCGCGTGTCGGCCTCGTTGCGCGTCAGGTTCAGCAGGAACGCGAACAGCGCCTGGGCGTGCCCGTCGTAAAGCTGTTCCAGCGACTCGCGCATATTGCCATAAGGACGCCGCAAGCCGCTGCGTTTGTCTATCGAATTCCGCGCGTCGCCATCCCACAGACGATCATGGCGGAGCCATCAGACCTTCTCCTTTACTCCGCCGGGGTCCTTTGGCATCGTCGGGGCGATTCAGGAAAGGAAAAACTGCCATGCCCTACGATGTGGTTACCTTTGGCGAGATCATGCTGCGGCTGACGCCGCCGGGTTTTCAGCGGATTCTCCAGACCTCCGTGTTCGAAGTGCGCTACGGCGGCGGCGAGGCCAATGTGGCCGTGTCGCTGGCCATGCTCGGCCGGCCGGTGGCGTTCGTCACGCGCCTGCCGAAAAACGACGTCGCGCAACGTTGCATCAACGAGCTGCGCGCCGTCGGCGTGGACACCAGCCGGATTCTCCGCGGCGGCGAGCGGATGGGGATTTATTTCCTCGAAGCCGGCGCCAGCCAGCGGCCGTCCACCGTGCTCTACGACCGCGCCCACAGCGCCATCGCCGGGATCACGCCGGACATGGTGGACTGGAAGGCAGTCTTCGCCGGGGCGAAGTGGTTCCATTTCACCGGCATCACGCCCGCCTTGAGCGATTCGGCGGCCGAGACCTGCCGCGCCGCGGCCCGCACGGCGCGCGAAATGGGCCTGACGGTCAGCGTGGACCTCAACTATCGCAAGAAACTCTGGTCGCGCGAGAAAGCCGGCGCGGTGATGGGCGGGTTGATGTCATACGCCGACCTTTGCATCGCCAACGAAGAGGACGCCGAGAGCGTGTTCGGCATCAAGGGCGCGGAGGTCGCCAGCGGCAAGATCGAGCAGGCCCGCTACGTGGACGTGGCGCGCCAGCTCACGGAACGGTTCCAGTTCAAGGGCGTCGCGATCACGCTGCGCGAGAGCCTTTCGGCCAGCGAGAACGGCTGGTCGGGCCTCTATTACGTCGGCGGCCATGCGCACTTCAGCCGGCGCTATCACATCCACGTCGTGGACCGCGTCGGGGGCGGCGACAGTTTTGCCGCCGGGCTGATCTTCGCGCTGCTGCGCGGCGACGAGCCGCAGAAGGCGGTCGAGTTTGCCGCGGCGGCAAGCTGTCTGAAACACTCGGTGGTCGGCGACTTCAACTACGTCACGCTCAACGAAGTGGAAGCCCTCGCCGCAGGCGACGCGTCCGGCCGCGTCCAACGCTGAGCACTTTTTTTTGTTTGCCAGCGCGGGTCAAGTGTTCCTAGGATGCGGCGCCTTTTTTGTCTGTCCCGCGCGACGGGAACGCTGCGCGGGCGTTCGCGGCACCGCCCACCGGGCAAGCAGTCGAGGACAGCGCGTGGCGCGAACAAGCAAACTCCGCCAGAACGGAGAAGATTCTGATCAACCTATAACGAAAGAACAGCAGTCATGGCGACCACACCAAGCATTGCAGATCCTTCCATGGACGTCCTGCGCAAGGGCCAGCGCAAGCCGCTGGACGCTTTTTTTGCGCCGCGCAACGTCGCGGTTATCGGCGCGACGGAAGCGCCGGGGACCGTCGGCCGCACGATCCTCTGGAACCTCATCAGCAGCCAGTTCGGCGGCACGGTGTATCCGGTGAACCTGAAACGATCGAGCGTGCTCGGCATCCGGGCGTATCCGACCGTCACGGCCCTGCCGGAAACGCCGGACCTCGTCGTCATCATCACGCCGGCGCCGGTGGTGCCCAACATCATCAAGGAGTGCGTGGACGTCGGCTGCAAGGCCGCCGTCATCATCTCCGCCGGCTTCAAGGAGACCGGGCCTGCGGGCGTCGAGCTGGAGCGACAGGTGTTGGAGAACGCCCGGCGCGGCGGTATGCGCGTCGTCGGTCCGAATTGTCTCGGCGTGATGTGCCCGCCGACGGGATTCAACGCGACGTTTGCCACGACCATCGCCCGGCCGGGCAACGTCGGCTTCGTGAGCCAGAGCGGCGCGCTCTGCACGGCGGTGCTGGACTGGAGCTTGCGGGAGCACGTCGGTTTCAGCGCGTTCATGTCCATCGGCTCGATGCTCGATGTCGGCTGGGGCGACATGATTGATTATCTGGGCCAGGATCCCCGCACGCAGAGCATTGTCATCTACATGGAGTCCGTTGGCGACGCCCGGTCCTTCCTCTCGGCCGCGCGCGAGGTGGCCCTCAACAAGCCCATCATCATCATCAAGGCGGGCCGCTCCGACGCGGCCGCCAAGGCGGCGGCCTCGCACACCGGGGCGCTGACCGGCAGCGACGAGGTGCTCGACGCGGCGTTCCGGCGCTGTGGCGTGCTGCGGGTCAATTCGATTGACGACATCTTCTCGATGTCCGAGGTGCTGGCCAAGCAACCGCGGCCGAAAGGCCCGCGCCTGATGATCCTGACCAACGCCGGCGGCCCCGGCGTGCTGGCCACCGACGCGCTGATGGCTGCCGGCGGCGAACTGGCGCCGCTGTCGAAGGAAACCATCGAGGCGCTCAATCCGCACCTGCCCGCCGCGTGGAGCCACAACAATCCGGTGGACATCATCGGCGACGCGCCGCCTGAGCGTTACGCCAAGGCGATCGAGATCGTCGCGAAAGACCCGAACACCGACGGGTTGCTGGTGATCTTGACGCCGCAGGCGATGACCGACCCCACACAGACCGCCGAGCAGATACGGCCCTATGCCAAGATGGACAAGCCGATCCTAGCCAGTTGGATGGGCGGCGCGGACGTCGAGGCGGGCCGCGGCATCCTCTCGCGCGCGGGTATCCCGCAGTTCCCTTATCCGGACACGGCGGCGCGCGCTTTCCAATACATGTGGCTCTACAGCTACAACCTGCGCGCCCTTTACGAAACGCCGAGCCTGCCGGCGGCCGGCGCCGACGATGCGCCCGACCGCGCCACCGCCGAGAAGATCATCAGCACGGCCCGTAAACAGGGTCGCACGATCCTGACGGAGTTCGAGTCGAAGAACCTCCTGGCGGCCTACGGCATCCCCACCGTCCAGACACACGTGGCGACAACCGCGGCGGAGGCGGTGAAGCTGGCCGAGAAGATCGGCTACCCGGTCGTGCTGAAGCTCTACTCAGAGACCATCACCCACAAGACCGACGTCGGCGGTGTGCAGTTGACCCTGCGCACGGCCGGGGAGGTGAAGGAAGCCTACGAGAAGATCAAGACCGCCGTCAGCGAGAAGGCCAGCGCCAAGGATTTTTTGGGGGTCACCGTGCAGCCGATGATCAAGCTGGAGGGATACGAGATCATCATCGGCAGCAGCCTCGACCCGCAGTTCGGCCCGGTGCTGCTGTTCGGCACGGGCGGGCAGTTGGTGGAGGTCTTCAAGGACCGCGCGCTGGCGCTGCCGCCATTGAACACGACGCTCGCCCGCCGGATGATGGAACAGACGAAAATCTACACGGCGCTCAAGGGCGTGCGCGGGCGCAGGCCCGTGGATCTGGCCGCTCTGGAGGAGCTGCTGGTGCACTTCAGCCAGCTCGTGGTCGAGCAGCGATGGATCAAGGAGATTGACATCAACCCTTTGCTTGCGTCGTCTGAACGGCTGATCGCCCTGGACGCACGCGTGGTGTTGCACAAGCCCGAAGTGAAGGAAGACCAGTTGCCCAAACTCGCCATCCGGCCTTATCCAATCCAATACTGCGCCCCCTGGAAACTCAAGAGCGGCCAGCAGGTCATGATCCGCCCGATCCGTCCCGAAGACGAGCCGCTGATGGAGAAGTTCCACGAGAGCCTCTCGGAACAGACCGTTTATCTGCGCTATTTCCAGCCGCTGAAACTCAGCCATCGCGCGGCCCACGAGCGGCTCGTGCGCATCTGTTTCAACGACTACGACCGCGAGATTGCGTTGGTCGCGGAAACCAAGGAGGCCGAGGGTTCCCCGCGAGAAATCCTCGCCGTCGCGCGCATGACCAAGGTGCGCAATGCCAACGAGGCCGAGTTCGCCGTGGTGGTGACCGACAAGTGCCAGAAGCAGGGCTTGGGCACGGAACTGACGCGACGTTTGATCCAGATCGCCCGCGACGAGAAACTCAGCCGTCTGAAGGCCGATATGCTGCCGGAAAACACCGGCATGCAGGAGGTCTGCAAGGCGCTGGGCTTCACGTTCGAGCACAAGCCCGGCGATCCGCTCGTGAGGGCTGTGTTGGACCTCTGAAACGGCGCGGCCCGCGCAAGGGCTTTGGGCCGTGACTTGAGAACAACACCGTTTTGGCGGAAGTTCGTCGCGTGAAAGCGGCAGCGTATGAGGCGCTCGCGCGGTCGAAGATTGTCCGCGAGTATGAAACCGCCTTTCGGAAAGCCACCGGCCTGACGTTGCGGTTGGCGCCGGAGGGCGTTCCCGACAGACGGCCGGCGGCAACCGGTCAGGAGAATCCCCTTTGCGCCCTGATCGCCCGCCAACCCCGCGGGTGTGAAGCGTGTTTGAAAACGCAGGCGCAAGCGTTGCGCAAGCTCGGCCACAAACTGGCGCCGCAACAGGTGCGCTGCTTCGCCGGGCTGACCGATGTGGCCGTGCCCGTAATCATCGGCGGCCAGCATGTCGCCACGCTGCTGGCCGGCCAAGTCTTCCGCAAAAAACCGACCCGGCGGGACTTCGCGCGCCTGAGCCGCCAACTGGCCGAGTGGGGTTCAAAGACCGCCCGGCGCCGGCTCGAGGCGGCCTACTTCCATACGCGCGTCCTCAAGGACGAGCAGTTCCGGGCGATAGTGCAATTGCTCACGCTGTTCGCTCACCACCTTGCGGAGTTTGCCAATCGTTGCCTGCTCGCCAGCCACTACGAAGAGCCGGCCCCCGTGGTGCGCGCCAAGGATTTCGTGAAGGAACGCGCCAGCGGACACTTGAGCATGCGCGACGCCGCCCAACACGTCCACCTCAGCGCCTACTACTTCTGCAAGATGTTCAAGAAGACCACCGGCATGACCTTCACCGAATACGTTTCCCGCGTCCGCATCGAGAAAGCCAAGAACCTCCTGCTGAATCCCCACGCCCGCGTCAGCGAGGTCGCTTTCGCCTCCGGCTTTCAATCCATCCCGCACTTCAACCGCGTCTTTCGCAAATATGCGGGCATGGCGCCCCGCGCTTATGGCGCGTCCGCCCGCGCGCAGTTGGGCGCCGCCAAACGCGACGCCGGTTGAGCAATGCACCGCCGTCGCAGAGTGTTTTTTGCCCGTGGTTTTTCCTCTGGACTTTGGGGCGGGCGTTGGCTTCTCTATGCGCCCGCCGCGTGAATGAAAGAGGCGGTTCGCCGTCGAACCGCGCGGCTTTTTCGGAAAGGACATGACATGACAATCACTCAACATGTGGTTTCCACACTGGGCCTAGGCCTGTTGACCGCCCTGGCGCTAGCGGCCACCTGCGCCGCCCAACAGGGGGATCCCTCCCTCTACGTCGGCGTCAAGATGTGCGGCATGTGCCATAAGAAGGAGGAGAGCGGCAACCAACTCGCCAAGTGGGAGGCCAGCCCGCACGCCAAGGCGTTCGAGAAACTCGGCAGCTCCGAAGCCAAGGAAGTGGCCAAGAAACTCGGCATTGACGATCCCCAGAAAAGCGGCAAGTGCCTCAAATGCCACTCCACCGCCTACCACTGGACGGAGCAGATCGCGACCGAGAAAATCCGGCCCGAAGACGGCGTCACCTGCGAGTCCTGCCACGGCCCCGGCAAGAACTACATGAAGCGGGCCGTCATGGAAGACCGCAAACTGTGCATCGAGAACGGCATGGTCTATCCGGCCACCAAGAGCTGCGTGCTCTGCCACAACGAACAAAGCCCGACTTGGAAGCCCGATCGCTACACCACCAAGGACGGCAAGAAAGTCGGCTTCGACGTCGAACAGGCCTTCAAGAAGATCGAGCACCCCGACCCGCTGGTGAAGAAATAGGCCGAACAGCGTGGCGCAAGCGTCCCGCTGGCGGTCCGAAACTTGGCAAACGGCGTCCCGTCACAAGCGGACAGGACGCCGTTTTTCATTAGGCGCGAGCATTGCGACTTTGGCGCGCGGCGTTTATGATGCGGTGTCAGTTCAACCTGACACGCCATGTCCGCCCCAAATCCAACCGGCCTGCTCGTCCGCAACCTTGCTCGCGAGTATCCGACCCGCGGCGAGCCGCTGCGCGTCTTGCGCGACGTCAACCTCGCGCTCGCCCGCGGCGACGCGCTGGCCATCATGGGGCCTTCCGGCTCTGGCAAGAGCACGCTGCTTCATATTCTCGGCGCGCTCGACCGCCCCACCCGTGGCGAGGTCATCATCAACGGCCGCAACCCGTTCGCGCTCGACGAACCCGCCTTGGCCGCCTTCCGCAACCGCGAGATCGGCTTTGTCTTCCAAGAGCACTACCTGTTGCCCCAATGTTCCGTGCTCGAAAACGTCCTCGTGCCTACCATTGTAACCGCCGCTGACGACAATTGCGAAGCCCGCGCCCGCCGGCTCATCGAGCGCATCGGCCTCGCCGGCCGGCTCGACCATCGCCCTGCCGAACTCTCCGGCGGCGAGCGCCAGCGCGTGGCCATCGCACGCGCCTTGATCAACCGCCCCACGCTCTTGCTCTGCGACGAGCCGACCGGCAACCTCGACCGCAAGACCGCCCAAGCCGTCGCCGACGTGGTCATCGAGATGGCCGCGGCCGAATCAGCCACCCTCATCGTGGTCACCCATAGCCTGGAACTGGCCGCGCGGTTCGCGCGCCGGATGGAGCTGGTGGATGGGCAGCTGGAGGAACGTGATTTGTGACTCGTGATTCGTGACTCGTAATTTATGCGGGTCTGGCCGTGTCGCGAATCACGAATCACGGATTACGAATAACGGTGTTATGACTTTTCGCACGCTCCTCCTTCGCAACCTCGCCTACCACTGGCGCAGCCTTCTTGCCGTCGCCTGCGGCGCGGCCGTGGGTGCCACCGTGCTCACCGGCTCGCTCATCGTTGGCGATTCCATGCGCGCCAGCCTGCGCGACTTGACGCTGGACCGTCTCGGCGGCGTGGACTGCGCGCTGGCCGCCGGTCGTTTCTTCCGCGAACAACTCGCCGCGGAAATCGGCCATCATAAATCCGTCCGCGCCGCGCCCGCCATCCTGCTGCGCGGCAGCGCCGTTCACGGCACCACCGGCACACGCGCCGGCCAGGTCAACGTGCTCGGCGTGGACCCGCGCTTTTGGGATCTGGCGGTCAGTCCGTCCGACTCATGGAATGCGCAAGACGCCATCCGCAATGCGAAACCCGACCACGTCGTCCTGAACGAGACCCTCGCCCGCGACCTCGGCGCCCGCGCTGGTGACGACGTGCTGCTGCGTTTCGAGAATTCCAGCGCCGTCCCGCGCGAGTCCGTCATGGGC
>JAOACV010000169.1 GCA_026417675.1 Verrucomicrobiia bacterium | reverse complement strand
GGTTTCCTACTTCGCCGACATGAAGACCATCATCACCTTCACGTCCTTGGCCCTCTCCTTCGGCATCTCCGGCGCGGTGGGCATCATCTTCGGCCTCTACCCCGCCAAACGCGCCGCCGACCTCAGCCCTATCGAGGCGCTGCGGCACGAGTAGGATTCTCACGGCAGTGGCCGGACCATGATGTCCTTGTAATAGACCGTGCTTTTCGGGTCGTGGCCTTGGAGACAGAACGTGCCTTCCGCAATGCGGCGTCCGGGCATGTTCTTGGGCGGCTGCCAGTCGTCCGGCTCGGTCCAGTCGGCGGTGGTCTTGCCGTTGATCTGCACGAGGATGCGTTTGCCTTGGACCTTGATGTAGTAGTCGCACCACTCGTTGTCTTTCGAAGGCGCGTCGTTCATCACGTCCTGGATGGCGTAGATGCCGCCGGTTTTCTTTGGATCCTTGTGCGTCGTGTTGACCTGGCACTCGTAACCCTTGGCCGGCCAGCCCTTCTCCTGAAACTCGGTGTGGAAATAAATGCCGGAGTTGGAGCCGGGCGTCGTCATCACCTTCGCTTTGAACTCGAAGTTCTTGAATTTCGCCTTGCCGTCAGCGCCGACGTAGAAGAGATGCGCCCGGCCGCCGCTGACCTTGAGCTTGCCGTCCTCGACGGTGAAACAGCCGGGCGTCTCCTCGTTGGACTTCCACCCGCTAAGCGTTTTGCCGTCAAACATGGAGATCCAACCGTCGGCTGCGCGCGAAGGGGCCGCCGCCAGCCACACTGAGACCGCGAGAAGATAAAAGAATGTATGTTTCATGGCCTGGTCTTTTAAGCCAACCCGCGGGACTTGTCCAGTCACCCGTTTCCGTGCCGGCGTGCTCCTGCTTGCGGCGGTTGCGAAAAATCGTTGCCGGCCGTGACGAGGTGCGGCGATACTGGCGCGCGACGAGCGGCCATGATTGAGATTCGACCGGGCACTGACGGCGACAAGCAGCAGATCATCGCGTGCATGGCGGAGGTCTATAACGCCGAACAGGCGGCGCGCGCCGAGCGGCGTTGGGACTGGCAGTGGCGCGATGATCCGCGGTTGGAGAAACCCGGCTATCACGGTGTGGTGGCCGAGTGGCGGGGGCGGATTATTGCCAACATGAGCTGTCTGCCCGCCGGTTTGTTCATCCACGGAAAGCCGGTGATGGCGCGGTGGCAGGTGGACGCGCTGGTGCACTGGGGCATGGCCCGACAGGCACTCCGCGAGCAGCGCAAAAGCGGGTCGGCCAAGGCGGGAGAGCTTTCCAACGGAATCGCGGCGGCCTTGTTGAATCATCCCGCCGCCGGCCCCATTCAGCTTGCCAAGAATATCTCAGAACCGATGAGTGTGATTGGAGTTCGGATCGGGTTCGCGCACGCGCCGAGGACTGGAGCCTGGATGCGGCGGGTGTCGTATCGTCACCGGCTGCAACAGGCGCTCGGCCGGCCTCTGGGCGCTCTGATCGCCGCCGGGGCGGACTTGACCATTGGGAAAATGCCGCGGCCGACGCTCTCCGTGGCGGTGTTCGACGGCGAGTTCGACGCGCGTTTTGACCGCCTCTGGGAGCGCGCCCTCGCGGAATACCCGGCCATCACGCGCCGGGACGCGGCGGTGTTGAACTGGCGTTATCGCCGCCATCCCGACATCGCCTATCGCGTTCTGATCTTGGAACGCGGCGGCGAATTGCGCGGCTATGTGGTGTTCTCGACGTTTTTCCACAAGAACCGCTTCAGGAGCAAGATCGTGGACCTGTTGACGGCTCGCGGCGACTCCGAAGCCGTGGACGCGTTGCTTGCGGGCGCGCTGCGGCAGCTCCGCAAACTGGGCGTGGAGCGGGTCGAAGGCTTTGCCGGTAGCCCCGCCCAAAGCGCGGCGTTCGCGCGGCACGGCTTCGAACCGAAACTGCTCAAGACCGGAGAACAGCAGCCTCTGCACGTCCGACGCCTGCCGGATGTTGAGTTATACCTGACGGAGGGCGACGGCGATGGAGGATAGACGATGAATCCTTTCCGGCGGTGGTTGCAGAATCGAGCGCGGCGCGCGGGCAAGGCCGCCGACCGTGCGGAGGAGCAGGGCCGGAGGCACCAATGGTTCCTTCTGGCCGGCTGGCGCGACCAGACCGAGCGCTGTCACCCGCAGGCGCAAACCCTGCAGCGAATTTTTCCGCCCGACGAGGTGTTCTGGGCCGACCCGTTTGCGTGGTCGCAGCACGGACGTTACTACGTCTTCGTCGAGGAGTTCGTGTTTGCAACCGGCCGCGCGCACATCAGCGTGATTGAGTTGGACTCGCATCTCCAGCCGGTCGGCGCGCCAGTGCCGGTGGTCGTCGAGCCGCGCCACCTTTCCTACCCGTTTCTGTTCGAGTTCGACGGGCAGCTCTACATGGTCCCGGAAACGTCGGGAACGAGCAGCGTGGACCTCTATCGCTGCGCGGAGTTTCCGCTACGCTGGCAGTTCGTTAGGACGCTGATCGCCGGGAGGGCGCTGGCCGATGCGACGTTGTTCGAGCATGACGGTCGTTGGTGGCTGTTTTGCACGGCCAAGCAGGGCAAGCTGCGCATGAACGAAACGCTGTTCGCATTTCACGCTGATAGTCCGCTGAGCGACCAGTGGAGCGCTCATCCGGCCAATCCGTTGGTGCGGGACTATAGTTGCGCGCGGCCGGCCGGGCGGGTCTTTCGCGATGCCAGCGGCCGGCTGCTTCGGCCCTCCCAGGATTGCGTGCGCCGCTACGGGCACGCGCTGAACCTCTCGGAGATCACCACGTTAACGCCGCGCCGGTTCCGCGAGCGCCGGGTGTGGCGAATGAGCGGCGAGGAAGCCGGCGGCTGGCGCGGCCTGCACCACATGGACTGGCACGACGGGTTGCTGGTGATGGACGCGCTGCGGCTGTTGCCCGGCGATGCCGCGTAACGCCGCGCGTCTTTTCCGGTTGCGGTGGGGTGGGCATCTACTAGACTGCTGGAAAACGTTTGTTGCGAATCGCCACGGAGAAAGAAAGTAAATGCCGACCAGCCATTTCAACCAATTGCAGGATGTCGTGGGGATGATGGTGTATCTCGACCCCCAAAGCATCCTGGACGTTGGCTGCGGCTGCGGCAAATACGGCGTGTTGGCGCGCGAGTATCTGGAGTTGGCGCTGGATCACGGCCCCAACGACCCTTGGCGCCGGCGGATGGAGGCGATCGAGGGCTTTGGCGGTTATCTGACGCCGCTGCACAAGTTCATCTACGACCAGGTGCACGTGGGCAACGCGCTGGAGATCATGCCGAAGCTAGACGGCCCCTACGATCTGGTGCTGTTGATAGACACGCTGGAGCACTTGGAGCGGGACGCCGGGTTGGAGTTGCTTCGCCAATGCCGGCGGCTGGGGCGCAACGTCATCGTCAGCACGCCGCACCGCCCGGCGCGGCAGGGGGCCGAGCTTGGCAATCCTCTCGAACAGCATCGTTCGCGGTGGACGCGCGCGGACTTGGCGCCCTTCGGCCCGGCGCTGTTTGTGCCGCACGAGGATTCGCTGATTGCGCTGCTGGGACAAGACACGGAGATGATCCGGCACACACTGCGTTACCAGCGCGTGCGACGGTTTATCCGGCTCTACGCGCCCTTCCTGAAATTCATCTACCGGCGCATGCGCAAGAGCAACCGCATTTCCCCGCGCGCCGATGTCTGGACCAGCTCGTGACGGCCCATGCGAGTGCTGTTTCTGACCAAATACCATGTCCGGCGCGACGCCACGATCGAGGTCTTTGGCGCGTTGAGCAATCATTTGCGTGCGTTCGGCGTCGAGGTGGCGATCTATAGCAGCGACCCCTCCGCCGCGGAAGGGCCGCTGCCCGGCGGGACAAAGTGTGTCCACGGCCCGCTGCCGAAGCCGGCTTTCTGGAGTCTGCCGTTTGCGGCCAGACGCATCGTTTCCTGGTGCCGGAAAAACGACGTGGATTTGATCCATGCGCACGGCTTGTATCGCGGCGGCTGGGCGGCGCGCGAGGTGGCGAAACGGACCGGCCTGCCCTACGTGGTCACCAGCCACGGGGACATCGCGATGACCTCCTCACGCATGCGACGGCCCGATGTTCGCCGGCGATGCCGTCTTATCCTGACCGACGCGAGCGCCGTCACGCATCTCTCGACCGCGATGGCCGAGCTGGCTTATCAGTTCGCCGACGTGCGCGCCAAGAGTTGCATCATTACCAACGGTCTCGACCTGGCAGCATGGGGCGCGCCGGGGCCGCCGCCGGCGGACGGGTATGTGCTGGCCATCGGCCGATTGGTGGCGCAGAAGGGCTTCGGCACGCTGTTGGAAGCTGTCGCGCGGTTGAAACAACAAGGCAGTGCGCCGTCATTTGTCGTTGCGGGGCAAGGCCCCGAACAGGAGGTCTTGGAGAAACAAGCGGGCGCGCTCGGCCTTCCGGTCTGTCGCCGCATAGAGGAACTGCCCCGTGGCGTTGGCGCAGTTTGCTTTCCCGGTTACGTCAGCGGCGAGATCAAACGGAAGATTTACGCCGGCGCGCGCGTGGTGGCTTTTCCGTCGCGCGGGTCGGAAGCCTTCGGGTTGGTGCTGATCGAGGCGATGGCGGCCGGTCGTGCGGTCGTCGCCAGCGACCTGCCCGCGGTTCAGGAGATCGTCACCGACGGGCGCAACGGTCTGATCGTTCCCGCCGAAAACGTCGCCGCATGGGCGGATGCCATCCAGAAGCTCCTTTCCGATGACGCCCTACGCGGTCAGATGGAGCGAGCCAATCGCGAAGACGTCACGCGCTACGATTGGCGCCCCATTGCCGGCCAATACGCCGAGCTTTACAGGCGCGTTCTGGCCAAAAGTTAGCGAACGCGGCGCATCCAGTGGCGAGGTTCAGGACACAGGATTCGGCTTGCCTGCTGGAGTTTGCGCGGCGTTCATCTCCGCCGCGACTGCCTCTAGGGGCTTGATGGGTTTGGCGGGCACGCCGCCGTAGAGCCAACCGGGCTTGACATCCTCGGTCACCACGCTTCCCGCGGCGACGCAGGAGTATTTGCCGACAGTCACGCCAGCCGATACGATCACGTTGCCGGCCAGCCACGCGTAGTCTTCGATGACCACCGGCGCGGAAGCGTGGTCCCGCGGCGGTCGCTGGGTCAGATCAAGACCGGCGGTGTAAATCTGAGCGAACGCGGACACCACCGCGCCCTTGCCAATCGTCAACCGGTCCCTGCAATTGAGCAGCACATACGCGCTCAAGGCCGCTCCCTCGCCGATCGTCAGGTTCCGCGGGTCGCCGTGGAGAATGATCTTGCCGTAACAGCGGACGCCGCGCCCGATCTGGGCGCCGAGCAAACGCAGTTTCCAAATGCGGCACCGGTTGAGGTATTTGTCGAACTTCCGGCGAGTCTTGAGAATGAGTTTCCGCATACGCCTTCTCTTATTCTGGCCTCGGGATGTTCTTTGACCCGGCCTGCAAGGTCAAACGCATTCTCAGGTGGTTGCTGTTGCAATCCGGCCCGCCGCCGCTAGACTGCCGGCGCGATTTGAGCGAGTGATCGAAACGACGAGCCTTGTGCTCACAGGAGATTTGGATTCATGGGTTGGCTGCGCGAGAAATACACGCGAGCGTATTTTTTGCACGAGGACGAACAAGGCAACCGGGTCCCCTACGGCGCCGACGGCGTTGAGGACTGGGCCAAGGGCCGCATTTACCGGCGGGCGCAACGGTTGCTCGACCGGCTGGACTTCGACGGCGCGACCGTGTTGGATATCGGCTTTGGCCGCGGCGAGGCGATCCGCTACGCGCTCCAGCACGGCGCGTCCCGCGTGGTCGGCGTGGACTTCGCTCAAGCCGCCGTGGACATCGCGCGCGAGACGTTGCGCGAGTTCTCCGCCGACCGCTACGAACTGATCTGCGCTGACGTGCTCGACTATTTGAACAGCACCCGCGGCGAAAGCGCGTTTCGCCACGTTTTGATGCTGGACTCCATAGAACACATCCCGCGCCGCGAGGTGGAGCAAATGTTACCGCTGCTCGCGCAGCGGATCGAACGGGGCGGCGCGTTGGTCGTTTGCACGCCGTTCTACGAAAAGGACGACGACGTGCTCGCTGCGGGCGGCAGGTCGTCCACGAAAGACGCGTCGGACGAGATCGAGGAGACGCGCGGTATGCACATCAACCGCTACACCGAGAAGAGCCTCCGCCAGCAGGTGTGCCGGCACGGGTTCGTTCGCTGGCTGCGGCGAATCTTCCTGAAGCCGCTGCCGGGGCTTCCTGTGTGGTTCTACCGTGGTC
>JAOACV010000168.1 GCA_026417675.1 Verrucomicrobiia bacterium | reverse complement strand
CTTCAACACCGCCTCCTGGCCGCGCAGTGAGATCGTCTTTATCCCGCACGAAATTTCGGCAGGCTACAACTTTGTCACCGACGACCAGGGCAAGCCCGCGCCCGCGCAACGGCTCAACACGCGCGAACTCGCCGTCTTGGTGCGGGATTTGCCGCCGTTCTCCGGTCGGCGATATACGCTCTTGAAACAAGGCGAACGTCCCGCTTTATCGAAACTCACCGCCAGCGGCGCAGTGATCGAAAACGACAAACTCCGCGTCCGCCTCGATGAGAAAACTGGCGGCATCGCCGAACTGCGCGCGACCGACATTGAGGCCAACCTCGCCGATGCTGCCGGCGGCCACGCCATCAACGATTATCTCTACCTCATCGGCGACGATCGCGCCGTGCTCCAGCGCAACGGCCCCGTCACGATCACCGTCCGCGAGCGCGGCCCGCTCGTTGCCTCGCTTCTGGTCGAGTCCGACGCGCCCGGTTGTCACAAGCTCCTGCGCGAAATCCGTCTCATGGCCGGCGCCGACTACGTTGAATTGCTCGACACCGTGGACAAAAAACGGCTGGAAGCCGCCAGCTACACCGCGAAGGATGGCAAAGAAAGCGTTAACATCGCCTTCCCCTTCCACGTTCCCGGCGGTGAGGTGCGGCTCGACGTGCCGTTGGGCGTCATCCGCCCCGAACACGACCAGATACCGAGCGCGTGCAAGAACTGGCTGACGATTGGCCGCTGGGCCAACGTATCCAACCGCGACTACGGTGTGACGCTGGTCACGCTCGATGCGCCGCTGCTGCAGCTAGGCGGCATCACCGCCACCTTACTGAACTCGCAGACCAACCCCGACGGTTGGATCAAGAAGCTCGAACCGACACAAAAACTCTACGTCTGGGCGATGAACAACCACTGGCACACCAACTATCGTGCCTACCAGGAAGGCCCGGTGCAGTTCCGGTTCGTCCTGCGCCCACACCGCGGCCGCGCCGGCGATGCGGAAAACTCGCGCTTCGCCACCGCGTTCAGCCAACCGCTCGTGGCCACGACTGCCTGCGGTCCCGCGCCGTCACCCACGCCCGTGTTGCGCGTCGAACCCTCCGACATTCTCGTCACTGCGTTCAAACCCAGCGACGACGGCCAAGCGCTGATCGTGCGGCTCTTCGCCGCCAACGGCACTCCAGCCAACGCGAAGCTGACATGGTCAAAGCCCGTGCCAAAGACGGTCTGGCTGAGCGACACAAGCGAGAAGCCGCTACAGAAACTGACCGGCGATATCCCCGTGCCGGGGTGGGGCGTGGTCACACTGCGAGCGGAGTTGCCAAAGTGATCACGTCCTGCCACTGCGTGGCGGGATGAATACGAGTCTCTTTGTTGTTCCCGCCACGGAGTGACGGGCTGCGAGGTGGCGGGTTACATCGGGCGCTGAAACGCCGCAACGCAACTTTTTTGCGTCGTGTTCAAACGCAGTTTGAGGCATCCTGCGCAAACCAAGCTCGATGCGAGGAAAGGTTATGACCATGTTCCGTGTTGTTTTTTTGATGTTCCTTGCGGCCTGTTGCGCGCAGTCTGTCTCGGCTGCAAAACCCAACGTCCTCATCATCCTCGCGGACGATCTCGGTTTCTCGGACATCGGCTGCTACGGCGGGGAGATCGAGACGCCGAACCTCGACCGGCTCGCGGCGAACGGATTGCGGTTCACGCAGTTCTACAACACGGCGCGCTGCTGGCCGACACGCGCGTGCATCTTGAGCGGTTACTACGCGCAGCAGATCCGCATGGATCCGCCGCGCGGACGGCTGCCGGCGTGGGCGCGGTTGATGCCCCGCTACTTGAAGCGGCTCGGCTACCGCTGCTATCATACCGGCAAATGGCACATCAACGGCGCGCCGAAGCCGTGCGCGGATGGGGGATTTGACCGGTCGTATTGGTTTGAGGATTGGGACCGCTACTTCTCGCCGGAGAAGCATTGGGAGGATGATGTGCTGGCGCCGCCGGTGAAACCGGAGAGCGGTTACTACGCGACGACGGCGTTCGCCGACCACGCCATCAAATGCCTGAAAGAGCACGCCGAGAAACACGCGGGCCAGCCGTTCTTTCACTATCTGGCGTTCATCGCGCCGCACTTCCCATTACATGCCTTGCCGGGGGACATCGCCAAGTATCGCGATCACTATCTCGAAGGTTGGGACGTGGCGCGCGAACGGCGTTGGAAACGCCTGCGCAAGATGGGCATTGTCAACTGCGATCTGGCGCCGCGTGAACCGACGCTGTCGCCGCGCTACTTCAAGCCGGACCTGTTGGAGAAGGTCGGGCCGGGTGAAAGCCGATACGCCGTCGCGTGGAAGGAACTAACGGATGAACAGAAGCGGTTCCAAGCCACCAAAATGGCGATTCACGCGGCGATGGTGGACCGGATGGACCGCGAGATCGGCCGCGTGCTGGGTCAACTGCGGGCGATGGGCGCATTCGAGAACACGCTGATCTTCTTTCTGTCCGACAACGGCGCCGACGCGACGCTGATCGTGCGCGGCGAGGGCCACGACCGCGCCGCGCCGCCGGGTTCGTGGCGGTCGTTCCTGTGCCTCGGCCCCGGCTGGGCCGCAGCGAGCAATACGCCGTTCCGACGTCACAAGGTCTGGGTGAACGAGGGCGGCATCTCCACGCCGCTGATCGTCCACTGGCCGAAGGGCATTGCCGCGCGCGGCGAACTGCGCCACAACGCCGGTCATGTCATTGATTTCCTGCCGACGGTGCTCGATCTGGCGGGCGGCCAAGCGAACTTGCCCGCAGGAGCGCCGCCGCTGCCGGGCCGGAGCTTGGTGCCGGTGTTTGCGCGGGACAACACCGTCGAGCGCGAGTTTTTGTTCTTCCATCACGAGGGCAACCGGGCGCTGCGCATGGGCGACTGGAAACTCGTGTCGGCGCGCGAGGACGGCAATGTTTGGGAGTTGTTCAACCTCGCCGCCGACCGATGCGAGAAGAACGACCTCGCCGCGCAGCAACGCGACCGCGCGCGGCAAATGGAGGCGAAGTGGACGGAGTTGGAGACGGAGTTCCGCCGTCAGGCGGGGACACCATGACACGAAAGACAATGAACTTACCGGGAATCCTTGCTTCGCTGCTGACGTTCATCTTCTTGTCCGAGGCTTCCGCTTTCGGCGCTCCGGGTTTTCCGCCCAAGAGTTGCGAGATCGCGGTTTACTATTTCCCGCAGTGGCACGTGGACCCGTGGAACAAGCAGGCCTACAAACGCGACTGGACGGAGTGGGAACTGGTGCAGCGCGCGCAGCCGCGGTTCGAGGGACACAAGCAACCGAAGCAGCCGTTGTGGGGATTCGAGATGGAGGACGATCCCAAGGTCATGGCGAAGAAGATCGAGGCCGCCGCGACGCACGGCGTGGATGTGTTCGTGTTTGACTGGTATTGGCTTGAGAGAGGGTCGTTCTTGAGCGGCGCGCTGGAACGCGGCTTCCTGGGCGCGGTGAACCGCCAGAAGTTGAAGTTCGCGGTGATGTGGGCCAACGACGACATCCAGTATGGCCGCGGCGCGGTTTCTGAGGACGTGTTTGTGAAAGCAACCGACCATATGATTCGGCGGTATTTTCCGCAGCCCAACTACTGGCGTGTCGGGGGTGCGTTGTATCTGTCCATCTTCAGGGTGGAGAAACTCGTCGAGGGGCTGGGCGGCGTGAAGCGCACCGCTGAAGTATTGCAGCGGTTGCGAGAGCGCGTCGCCGGGGCAGGACTCGGTAAACTCCACCTGAACGGCGTGCAGCGCTGGAACCAAGCGCTCGACGCGAAGCGCGCGCAATACCGGGAAGACAGCGCCACCATGCGGCGCCTCGGTTTCGACAGCGTGACAAGCTATCACTGGATCCAATTCCAAGTCATCCCGGACTTCCCCGCAACCAGTTACGCGCGCTATCGGGACCTGGCTGTCGCGGCGATGCGAAGACTCCCCAAGCTTTATGACCTCCCCTATTTCCCTGTCGTGTGCATGGGTTGGGATTCCAGCCCGCGCACGCCGCAGGACAAGCCGTTTGAGCGGAAGGGCTATCCGTGGGAGCCAGTGCTGGTGAACAACACGCCCGCCGAGTTCCGCAAAGCGTTGGAGATGGGCAAAACCTGTCTCGACAACCGCCCCGGCTTGTCGCGCGTGCTCTTCATCGAAGCGTGGAACGAGTGGACCGAAGGCAGCTACCTGGAGCCTGACACGGAGCACGGCTTCGGCTATCTGGAACAAATCCGGTCTGTATTTGGCCACGCGAACCGTTGAAGGCAGAGACGGACCCCGATAAGCCGATCCGCATTCGAGATTGACCAGCGGCTGATATTGAAAGACAGGCCGCGGGCGTTGTGTATAATCGGCGACCGCGGAATTGTGCCAACACTGGATACTGTTAAGCGTGAGATGACTATGACAACCAATCGAGCCTCAAATACTGAGACCAGCCGTCGTGATTTCCTGAAACTCTCCGGAGGCGCGGTCGCCGCTTCGGCGCTGGCGGGCGTTGCCATCCCGCGCGTCCACGCGGTCGGCAGCGACACGATCAAGGTCGCGTTGATCGGCTGCGGCGGACGCGGCACCGGCGCGGCGTCAAACGCCCTCTCCACCCAGAGCGGCCCCGTCAAGCTCCACGCCATGGCCGACGTGTTCGAGGACCGGCTGCAGAAAAGCCTCGACGGCCTGAAGAAGAAGCACAAGGAGAAGGTGGAGGTTCCCAAGGACCGCCAGTTCGTCGGCTTCGACGCCTACAAGAAGGCGATGGACACGCTCGGCCCGGAAGACGTGGTGCTGCTGACCACGCCGCCGGCGTTCCGGCCGTTGCACTTGGAGTATGCCGTGCAGAAGGGCCTGCACGTGTTCATGGAGAAAGCGTTTGCCGTGGACGCGCCGGGCATCCGTCGTGTGCTCAAGGCCGGCGAAGAGGCCCGGAAGAAGAATCTCAAGATTGCCGGCGGCCTGATGAGCCGTCACAGCAAACCGCTGGAGGCTGCCATCGAGCAGATTCACAAGGGCGCCATCGGCGACATCATCACTTGCTGGGCCTATCGCGTGCACGGTCCCGTCGGCTTCCAGCCGAAAGCCGCCAACATGAGCGAATTGATGCACCAGATTCGCAACTACTCCTGCTTCACCTGGCTCAACGGCAGTTTCATCCTCGACTGGCTCATTCACAACCTCGACGTGTGCTGCTGGGTCAAGAACGCCTGGCCGGTTTCCGCGCAGGGTCAGGGCGGACGCCAGACGCGCACCGAGCCGGACCAGTTGTTCGACCACTACGCGGTGGAATACCATTTCCCCGACGGCACGCGGCTGTTCGCCCAAGGCCGGCACATCGCCAAGTGCTGGGGTTTCTTCGGCTGCATCATCCACGGCACGCGCGGTTCCGGCGTGCTCGGCGAAGGCATTTCGCAGCCGCGCCTCTTCAAAGATCACAAGCAAACCGCCGGGAACCAGATTTGGGAATTCAAAGGAACCTCCGTCGCGCCGCATCAGGCCGAGCATGACCTCCTCTTCGAGGCCATCCGCCAAAACAAGCCCTACAACGAAACCGAGCGGTCCGCCTACGCCGCCATGACCGGCATCCTGGGCCGTATGGCCGCCGAGTCGGGCCAGTTGATCACTTGGGAACAAGCGATGGCGTCGAATTTGGAACTGGCGCCCGGTCGGGAGAAACTCCCCGCGGACTCCCAACCGCCGGTGATGCCCGACGCCAACGGCCGCTATCCCATTGCCATGCCCGGCACGACGCAGGTGTTGTAGGGGGCTGCGCCCTCACTCGTAGGCAATGCCCACAACCTCCAGCTCCTCTTCGCCGGACGGAAACTTGAACCGCACGCGCTCGCCCAGCCGCGCGTTCAACAGCGCTTTGGCGACCGGCGACAGCCAGCTTACCCAGCCGCGATCAATGTCCGTCTCGTCCACGCCCACGATCCGGTAGCGTGTTTCCTGGCCGCTGCGATCACGCACAGTAACGGTCGCGCCGAACTGAACACGGTCTCGTTCCGCCGGCGGTTGCGCGACCACTACGGACTCCAGCATCTGCTGAAGCTGGCCGATCCGGAGATTCAGCGCGCGCAATTCTTCCGGCGCAGCCGTGCGGCGCGACCGTTCCTGGGTCAGTCGCTCCAGTTCCTTCTGAAGCCGCTGCGCCCCGTCCACCGGCTTTCGTTCCCCTACCACGGGCTGCCGGGCAAAGGGAGCGCATTCCGCCTGATCTTCAGCATGGCGGACGCGCTCGGGGCGCGCGCCTGCGCCGTGGTGGATTCGGACCTGCGCTCCATCACGCC
>JAOACV010000167.1 GCA_026417675.1 Verrucomicrobiia bacterium | reverse complement strand
AAGAGACAGAAAGATAATTGTCAACCGCCAGGGGCGCGCCATATACTTCAGCCGGCACGCGATACCCTACGTCAGGGACGCGGCCCACGAGCCTATGGCCGAACGATTGAAGCGATTTCGGTTTCTGATGCATCCCGGCATGTATGCGTATCGCCGGGATTTCTTGTTGCGGCTCGTCAGGTTGCCGCCCTCGCCGCTGGAACTTGCGGAGCGGCTGGAGCAACTGCGCGTGATCGAGAACGGCTACGCGATCAAGGTCGTGGAGACCAGGCACCCGACGATCGGCGTGGACACGCCGGAGGACGTGGCGCGCGTGGAGCGAATGTTGAAAACGTAATACGTAATACGTAATTCGTGATCCGTGGTGACGGAACGAGCGTTACGAATCACGAGTCACGCATTACGCATTACGAACCAATGGCACGAACCAAATACATTTTCGTGACCGGCGGCGTGGTCAGTTCCCTCGGCAAGGGGCTGACGGCGGCGTCGCTGGGCACCTTGCTCGAGAACCGCGGGCTGCGGGTGTCGCTGATGAAGTTCGACCCCTACCTGAACGTGGACCCCGGCACCATGAACCCGTTTCAGCACGGCGAGGTCTATGTGCTCGACGACGGAGCGGAAACCGACCTCGACCTCGGCCACTATGAGCGGTTCACCGACGGCAAACTGACACGCGCCAATTCCGTCACCAGCGGCCAGATCTATCAGCAGGTCTTGGAGAACGAGCGCCAGGGCAAATATCTCGGGCAGCCCGTGCAGGTCATCCCGCACGTCACGGACGAGATCAAACGCCGCATCCGGCAAGTGGGCGAGCAAACGCCTGTGGACGTCGTGATCGTCGAGATCGGCGGCACGACCGGCGACATTGAGGGCTTGCCCGTGTTGGAAGCGGTCCGGCAGATGGGCCAGGAGATGGGGGCGGGCAACACGCTTTTTTTGCACGTGACGCTGGTGCCCTACATTCGCGTCGCGGGCGAGATCAAAACCAAGCCCACCCAGCAAAGCGTCGCGAAGCTGCGCGAGATCGGCATCATGCCGCGCGTGCTGGTCTGCCGCAGTGAAAAGCCGATCAGCCAGGACGTTCGCCGAAAGATCGCGCTCTACTGCAACGTTCCCGAAGATGCCGTGATCGAGGAGCTCGACGTGCAAACCTCGATCTACGAAGTGCCCGTGATGCTGCAACGCGAAAGCCTCGACGAGCTGGTCTGCCGCTGCCTGCACCTCGGCGTGCCTCCGGCGCGCATGACCGACTGGGCGGCGATGCTAGAGCGCATCCGGCGGCCAACCCATTCGGTGCGGATCGCCGTGGTAGGCAAATACATCGGCCTGCAAGACGCTTACAAGAGCGTCTATGAGGCGATCACCCACGGCGGCATTGCCAACGACGCGCGCGTCGAGATCGTCCGCGTGGACGCGGAGACAATCGAGAAACAGGGCGCGGAGCGGCAGTTGGCGGGCGTGGACGGGATTCTGGTGCCCGGCGGTTTCGGCAATCGCGGCATCGAAGGCAAGATTCAGGCGGCACGGTTCGCGCGCGAGAAACAGGTGCCCTACCTCGGTTTGTGCCTGGGTATGCAAATCGCGACCATTGAGTTCGCCCGCAACGTGTGCGGCTTGAAGGACGCTCATTCGACGGAGTTTGAGCCGAAGACGCCGCATCCGGTGATTTGTCTGATCGAAGAGCAGAAGAACATCAAGCGACTGGGCGGCACGATGCGTCTGGGCGGACAACCATGCAAGTTGACGCCGGGCACGCGGGCGCAGGCGCTTTACGGCGCGGAGACGGTTCGCGAGCGGCACCGGCATCGCTATGAGTTCAACAACGATTACCGCGAGCGGATGCAACGCGAAGGCTTCGTCCTGGCCGGCTTGACGCCGGACGGCGAACTGGTGGAGATCATCGAGCTGGAGAAACATCCGTTTTTCATCGCTAGCCAGTTCCATCCGGAGTTTCAGAGCAAGCCGCACCGCGCGCATCCGTTGTTCCGCGGGTTCATCGAAGCGGCGTTGAAACGAAAATCCGCGTGATGCCTGAAGCCCAAACCAAAGTGACGGTCGTTTCTGTCGGTCCTCTGCGGATCGGCGGGGCGGCCTTGGCCCTGATCGCGGGGCCGTGCGTGATCGAAAGCGAGCGGCTGTGCATGCGTGTGGCCGAACGGTTGGCGGCCTTGGCGCAGCGGCTGCGGATCCCCTTCATCTTCAAGGCCAGCTATGACAAGGCGAATCGTTCCTCCGTGCGGGCCTTTCGCGGCCCGGGCCTGAAGGAGGGCCTTAAGGTGCTGGCCAAGGTCAACCGCGACCTCGGTGTGCCAGTGCTGACCGACGTGCATAGCGTCGGTGAAGTGGCCGCGGCGGCCGAGGTGTGCGACGTGTTGCAAGTGCCGGCGTTCCTGTGCCGACAGACGGACTTGGTGCTGGCGGTCGCCCGTAGCGGGCGCGCGGTGAATGTCAAGAAAGGCCAGTTCCTCGCGCCACGCGACATGAAGAATGTGGTCGAAAAAGTTGAAAGCGCTGGCTGCCAGCGGTTGCTGTTGACGGAACGCGGTGTATCGTTCGGTTACAACAGCCTAGTGGTGGACATGCGCGCACTGCCCATGATGCGCGCGTTCGGCTACCCGGTGATCTTTGATGCGACCCACAGCGTGCAACAACCCGGCGGAGCGGGCGACCGCAGTGGCGGCGAGGCGGCCTTCGCGCCCACGCTGGCACGCGCGGCCGTGGCGGCCGGCTGCGACGGCGTGTTTATTGAAACGCACCCGACGCCGGCTTCCGCGCTCAGTGACGGCCCGAACATGATTCCGCTGCGCGACATGCGCGGCCTACTGGAACAACTCTGTGCCATCCGCGAAGCTCTCCGCTAAAGCACGCAAAGTCCGCCTGCTGTTGCTGGACGTGGACGGCGTGCTGACCGACGGTTGTCTTTACGTCGGCGAGGCCGACCTCGGTGACGGCCGCATGGTGGCCGTCGAAGCGAAAGCTTTTCACATCCATGACGGGCATGGTATGAAGATGGCGGCCCGCGCCGGCCTGTTGGTGGGGTGGGTGTCGAGTCGTTACTCGGCGGTCACCTCGCAGCGCGCCCGGGAATTCGGCGTCACCTTGGTCGCACAGCCCGCGCCGGGTCAAAAACCGCCGCCGCCGAAATTGGATATGGTGCGGAAGATGGCGAAAAAAATCGGCATCGGCCTCGACGAAATATGTTTCTTGGGCGACGATTTGGTGGACTTACCCGTGTTGCGGGCGGTGGGCATGCCGGCGGCCGTCGCTAATGCGGTGGCCGAAGTGCGCGCGGCGGCGGCCTATGTGACCCGTCTGCCCGGCGGTCACGGCGCGGCGCGCGAATTGATTGAACTTGTGTTGAAGGCCCAAGGTCTATGGAATCGGTTGCTGGAACGGTATCGAAGTGAGAATCAAGCAAGGGCATGAGACAGTGGCACTTCATATCGGCCGTGGTGGCAGTGTTGGCGTGGGCGGGTCATGCCCAAACCAACGCGCCGGGTCTGGCCGTATCAGCACCACGCCCTCCCGCGACGCCGATCCGGTCTGATCCCGGCACGGTGCATGGGTTCAAGGTGCCAGAGTATGATGCCAAGGGCCAACTGGTTTGGCAGATGTTCGGCGACCGCGCGCGCCTGGAGCTGGCCAGCGGCAAGGTGGAAGTCGAGCAGATGCGGCTGGAATTGTTCCGCGGCGGCCAGGTGGACACGACGATGCGCTCGCCGAAGTGTCTGTTTGACCGCGCGGCCAAGACGGCCAGCTCGGACCAGCCCGTGGAAATCGTAGCAACCAACATGGTCATGACCGGCAAAGGTTTCGATTGGAACGCGGCGGAAAGCCGCATGAGAATCCATAACGACGTGACCGTGACGATCTACGGCCGCAAGGGCATGGCGATTACGATGCCTGGCGGCAAACGACAACCATGAAAGCGCAAACCCTATTGTTGGTCACGGCGGCGTGGCTGGTGTCTGTTGCCGCGGCGTGGGCGCAGGCGCCCGCGGGCGGAGCGTCATCTCCTCCCAGCCTGCCGCCCTTGCCCGAACCGGACCGCTCCGCCTTCAAGCCCGCGGCACCGCAACCGCCGCCGCAAGCCCCACCAGTTCCCGATGGTCCCGTCCGGCTCCGGCCTCACGAGAAAACTGAACCCCGCCGGGGCGGGTTCAACCTGGCCGATTCGACGGTGATTACTTCAGACGATCTGGCGATGGACATGGAGCGGAAGATCGCAACGTTCACGGGCCACGTGAAAGTGGTGGACCCGCAGGGCACGATGACCGCCGACAAGATGGTTGTCTATCTGGCGCAGGAAGGAGAAAACCAAAACGGCGTGAAGCGCATCGAGGCCTCCGGCGGCGTCACTATCGCGCAACACGGCAGCAAGGCCATGGCTGACGAGGCGGTTTACAATGCCGATGACCAGACAGTGATCCTTAGCGGCGCGGCCAGTGTGGACACCGCCGACGGCACAGTGATGGGGGAAACGGTCGTCTTTAATATGGCCACCAACAGCGCCCAAGTGAAAGGTCGCCCGCGCATGATTATTCGTCCGCAACAAACCGACACCGGTGCGGCGGCGCGTTCAGGTTTGCTCCCGGTGGGGAGGCCAGCCCCGCCCCCCAAAAAGTGAGCCACGACCGGATGCAACAAATTCTCTTAACCAAAGGGCTGGTCAAGGCATACCGCGGCCAGCGCGTCGTGGACGGCGTGGACATCACCGTCAACCGCGGCGAGGTCGTCGGTTTGCTCGGCCCCAACGGCGCGGGCAAGACCACGTGCTTCTACATGATTGTGGGCCTATTGAGGCCAACCGCGGGTCGCGTATTTCTGGAAGGCCGCGACATCACGCGCCTGCCGATGTATCGCCGTGCGCGCCAGGGCATTGGCTACCTCTCGCAGGAACCCTCGATCTTCCGCAAATTGACGGTCGAGGAGAACATCATGGCCGTCTTGGAGACGCTGCCGATCTCTCGTCGCGAGCGGAAGCTGCGCCTGCAATACCTGCTGGAGGAACTGGACATTGCGGCGCTGGCCAAGCATCGCGCCTACACCCTCTCCGGCGGCGAGCGCCGCCGGCTGGAGATCACTCGCGCGCTGGTGACCTCGCCCAAACTGCTGCTGTTGGACGAACCGTTCAGCGGCGTGGACCCGATTGCGGTCTATGAGGTGCAACAGATCATCAAGCGGCTGCGCGACAAGGGCCTCGGTTTGCTTATCACTGACCACAACGTTCGCGAGACGCTCTCGATCGTGGACCGCGCCTACTTGATCTACCAAGGCAAAGTCGTCAGCGAGGGCACAAGCGAATTTTTGATAAACGACCCGACGAGTCGTAAACTATATCTGGGTCCCGAGTTCAACATGTGAACAACCCGACGAAGGAGAAGAAAGGAGAACACCCATGACGCATTCCGTTCCTGAAATCACCGTGACCGGACGCCACGTCAGCATCACCGAGTCCATCAAAGAATACGCCCGCAAGAAGATCAGCAACATTGGGATAGATTTCCCGCGCATCCTTCGCGCGCAGGTCATCCTTGACGTCGAGAAATACCGCCACATCGCCGAAGTCATCCTCCACTGCGGCAACCACATCACACTGGACGCGAGCGAGGTGAGCGAGGACATGTATGCCTCCATAGATCAAGTCGTGGCGAAACTGATGCGGCAATTGCGCAAGGCCAAGACCAAGATCCAGCGCCATCAGCCCCGCAAGAACAGTCCGCGTGAGGTGCCCCTGCACGTCATCGAGACCGAAGGCGCGCAGGACGAGGAGTCCGACATCACGCATCGCGTGGTCCGCACGGAACGGTTCACGCTGAAGCCGATGTTCCTAGACGAAGCCGTGCTGCAGATGGAACTGTCGCCGAAGACTTTTCTGGTGTTCCAGAACGCGGAGAACCAGCGGCTGAATGTGCTCTACCGGCGCAAAAACGGCGCGTTTGCGCTGATTGATCCGCAGGTCGGTTGATTTCGAGCCATGCAACCGAAGCCCGTCCTCGTCAAGGCGATCACGGTCGAGTGGTTCTATACCGCTCACGCCGGGCCGTTGCAGATGGAACTTGCGGGCGGCACCGCCGGCCTGCGCCGCAAGATCTGCGAGCCGACGGTGAATCGTCCCGGCTTGGCGCTCGCGGGCTTTTATCGCTACATGGCCAACAAGCGCGTGCAGGTTGTCGGCAATGCCGAGACGGCATATTTGAAATCGTTGTCGTCCAGCGAGCGACGCGCACGCATACGGGCCTTCATGGAGCGGCGGGTGCCGTGTGTGGTGTTTGCGCGGCACCTGTTGCCGCTGCGCGAGTTTGTAGAGGAAGCGGAA
>JAOACV010000166.1 GCA_026417675.1 Verrucomicrobiia bacterium | reverse complement strand
GGGCGGGCCGGCCAAGGACACCGCGGATTTCTTCAATGGCGAGCGCAGCCGCGCGCAGTTCAAGCGCAAGCTCGCGTGGTTGGCTCAACGCTTCGGCGACAATCCCACTGTCTTCGGGTGGGAACTCTGGAACGAGATCAACTGCGTCAGCGGCGGCGACTATTTTGCCTGGTCGGAGGTGATGCTGGCGGAACTGCACCGGCTGTTCCCGAAGAACCTCGCGATGCAAAGCCTCGGCAGTTTCGATAGCGATTGGGGACGCAAACCCTACGAGCGCCTTTGCGCCCTGCCCGGCAACGACGTGGCGCAGGTCCATCGTTATCTCGACTGTGGTGCCAAATATGAAATCTGCCACGGCCCGGTGGACGTGCTCGCCGCCGATGCGGTGAGGATACTTCTCGGCCACAAACCAGGCCGGCCGGTCCTGCTGGCCGAGAGCGGAGCGGTCGAGCCGAGCCACAGCGGGCCGTTCAAACTCTACGAGAAAGACAAGGCGGGCATCATCCTCCACGACGTGCTCTTTGCGCCGTTCTTTGCGGGAGCGGCCGGGCCGGGCCATTGCTGGCACTGGGACTACTATGTGGAACGCAACAACCTCTGGCATCACTTCGCGCGGTTCGCGGCGACGGTGAAAGACCTCGACCCGCCCGCCGAGGGTTTCCAGCCGGCCATGCTTCCGCATCCTCGGCTGCGCGTCTATGCGCTGAAAGGCAAGCGCACGATGCTGCTCTGGTGCCGCGATTCGCAGAACGACTGGCGCAGCGAATTAGCGGACGGTAAAGCGCCGGAGAAGCTCGACGGCGTCAAGCTCGACCTCGCCGGCGTCAAATCAACCACCGCGAAGACCTACGATCCGTGGACGGATCGCTGGCGCGGCGCGTCGCTCGACGGCGGTTCGCTGGCGCTGCCGCCGTTCTCGCGCTCGCTGGTCGTGCGCCTCGGCCTCAAACAGGAGTGACTACTTCCGCTGGTCAATGGGCACGTAGTCGCGCGGGGCGGGGCCGACGAAAACCTGGCGCGGACGGTAGATGCGGCTGGCGGGATCGTCCATGACTTCCTTGTAGTTGGCGATCCAGCCGGGCATGCGGCCGATGGCGAAGATGACGGTGAACATCTCCACCGGAATGCCGAGGGCGCGCATGATGATGCCGCTGTAGAAGTCCACGTTGGGATAGAGCTTGCGCTCGATGAAATAGGAGTCCTTGAGCGCGGTTTCTTCGAGTTTCTTGGCGATGTCGAGCAGAGGGTCGCTGATCTTGAGCGCGGCGAGCAGCTTGTCGCACTTGGCCTTGATGATCTTGGCGCGAGGGTCGTAGTTCTTATAGACGCGGTGGCCGAAGCCCATGAGGCGATGGCCGCTCTTTTTATCTTTGGCCTCGGCGATGAACCGGCTGCCGTCATCGCCCGAGGCGTGGATGCTCTTGAGCATTTCCAGCACGGCTTGGTTGGCGCCGCCGTGGAGCGGTCCCCAGAGCGCGCAAACGCCGGCGGCGCAACTGGCGAAGAGGTTGGCGCGGCTGGAGGCGACCATGCGCACGGTGGAGGTCGAACAGTTCTGCTCGTGGTCGGCGTGCAACAGGAAGACCATGTCAAGCGCCTGCACGACCTCCTTCCTCAGTTCGTAGTCCTGATACGGCTCGGAGAACATCATGTGGAGGAAGTTCTCGGTGTATTTGTAGGTGGGCTTCGGATAGATGGCCGGCAGACCGCGCGACTTGCGGTAGGCGAACGCGGCAATGGTGCGAACCTTGGAGATCAGCCGCGCCGCCTCCAGTTCGAAGATGGCCGGATTATACGGCTCCATCAGCTCGGGATCGAAGCAACTGCACGCATTGATCATCGCCGAAAGAATGGCCATGGGATGGCCGTGGGCGGGAAAGCCCTCGAATTGATACTTGAGATCCTCGTGCAACATCTCGTTCTGCGTCAGCAGCGAAGAGAAGCGCTTGAGTTGATTGGCCGTCGGCAGTTCGCCGTAGATGAGCAGATAGGCGGTCTCCACAAATGTGGATTTCTCGGCCAGCACCTCGATGGGGTAGCCGCGATAGCGCAGAATGCCTTTTTCGCCGTCAATGAACGTGATCTTGCTCTTGCACGAGCCGGTGTTGGCGTAGCCGTCATCGAGGGTGATGTAGCCCGACTGCTGGCGCAAGGTGGAGATGTCCACAGCTTTTTCACCCTCGGTGCCGACAAGGGTTGGCAGTTCATAGACTTTCCCGTCCAGTTCCAACTTCGCAGTCTTGTTCATGAGTCACCTCTGCTGGTTGAGTGTTTGGGTTGATCGGGCGTGACTTGCAGACGATCATCGCCTCGCGCATTACGGCGCGGAAATTAGACGACCGACCCGTTTCTGTCCACAGATTCGTTGCGTTTGTTGGCGGCACCTATTCCCGCTGCTGTAGCCGGGCGGTCGCCGTCAAGCTAGGCCGCGCGCCCGGAGATCGTCCTCGCTCAATCCAAGATAGTGGCCAATCTCGTGCAGCAGTGTCGTGCGAATCTCTTCCTCAAGCTCTTCGCGCGTCGCGCAGACCTTCTCCAGGTTCTTGCGGAAGAGCATGATGGCGGTCGGCACCGGTTGGCTCTCGTGGTGGATGTTGCCGGTGAACAGGCCGAGGATTTGCGGGCCGAGCGTCGGGTTCTCCAGCACAAACTGGCGCGTCGGAAAATCGCGGATGACCACCGGCACATTGGCGATCACCTCGCGGAAATCATCGGGCAGTTCGGCCAATGTCTGCCGCGCAATGCGCTCCATCTCCTTCTCAGAGATCGTCGCCGGCGGCAGGAATTCTTCCGGCGCCAGTTCGTGCGCGCGCTCAAACTCCGCCTGCGCCGCCGTCGCGTCGCCGAGCTTCTCCAGCACCAAGCCGTAGTCCCAATGGACGCCCGGATCGTTGGGATCAATCCGCAGGCATTGTTCGTGGACGGCCTTGGCCTTCTCGTATTGGCCGCTTTCGTAAAGCACATGCGCCTTCCAGCTCAACAACTCGACATCCCGCGGCGCGTCGCGCAAGGCGGTGTCGAGCAGGCCGATCGCCTCGCGGTCGCGGCCGAGCCGAAACATCGCCTTGGCGGCCGTCAGACGCGCGTCGCGCAGGTCCGCCTTGTTGAGCTTGCGGCGGAGCAGTTCCTCGCAGATGGCGGCGGCGTCCTGGTGGCGCTGGAGCACGTCGGTCAACAGTGCGGCGCGATTGAGGGCTATGCCCGCGTTTTCCGGATCGTGCCGCTGGGCGGTATTCAGCGCGTTGAGCGCCTCGCTATGCCGGTCCATGCCCCAAAGGCTTAATCCCAGCCCCTCGTAGCCTTCGGGCAGGTCCGGTTCCAGCTCGATGTGTTTCCTGTAAAGCTCGGCGGCTTCCTCGAACTGTCCCGCGTCGTAAGCCTCGTCGGCGCGTTCGAGATAGCCCGGTTCGCGCGGCATGATCATACGACTTGCTCGGTGCTCCTTTGTTCCATATTTTGGCCCACGGAATCTAGAACAACGTTTTTTTGACTGCAAGACGCGATGCGCCAGATAGAACTCGTGACGGGTGACAAGCGATGAACGAGCCGGGCAACAACAACATCCGGTTGCCGCTGGCGCCGGGCCGGTCGCTGGCGGTGGCGGTGCTTCACGAAGACGAGGCGCTGCTCGCGCTGGACAAGCCGAGCGGCCTCAGCGTTTCGCCCGACACCTACAACCGCGAGAAACCGAACCTGATGTCCGCTTTGCGGCGCGCGCTGGATACGAACGCCGAATGGGTGTGCGCGAGACGCATAACCTACTTGGCCAACGCCCACCGGCTCGACGCCGACACCAGCGGCGTGCTCCTGCTGGCGAAGACCCGCGAGGCGCTGCGCGGGCTGGCGCGGCAATTTAACGACCGCAGCGTCCGCAAGTCCTATCTCGCGCTGGTGGAGGGCGAACCGCAGGAGGACCAGTTTAGCGTCGAAATGAAACTCGGCCCGCATCCGGCGCGGCCCTGGCTGCACGTCGAACGCCGGCACGACGGTCGTTGGACGCTGACGCGGTTCCGCGTGGTCGAACGGTTCCGGTTCCCATGGCTGCGCCGGGCCGCTGTAGCCGGCGCGCCCTGCCTGACCTGCTGCGCGCTGCTGGAGTGCGCGCCGGAGACGGGTCGCACGCACCAGATTCGCGCGCACCTCGCCCGCGCCAGCCATCCGATCCTGTGCGACAAACTCTACGGCCACGGCGACCACAGCGCGTTGTATCTCTCGCAACTGAAGGCGCGCTACAAACACCACGCCGGAGCCGCCGAACGTCCGCTCCTAGGCCGGCTGGCCCTGCATGCCCAACGGATCGCCTTCGACCATCCGCTCACCGGACGGCGGCTCGAACTGGAGTCGCCCCTGCCGAACGACTTCGCCGTCGCGCTGAAATACCTCCGCAAGTTCGCCCGGGTGTGAGATTTGGAGCTTGCCCCGCGCCACAGCCTCGCCGCACTATCGCAGGCGAGCGACATGGTTCTGAGGACGGATTTTCAGAAATGGGCCGAGGAGATCGAGACGTTCGTGCTCGACGTGATCCTCGAACGGCGTCGGGACAGGCGCGCCCGGGCAATGCGCGCCTTTCTGACGGTGTTGTCTTACCTTTTCGCCCTGGCGGTCCAGCTCAGGCTCTGGTTCTACCGGGTGCGACTTTTCCGCCACTGGACGCTCGGCTGCCTGGTGGTCAGCGTCGGCAACCTCACTGTGGGCGGCACTGGCAAGACGCCCGTCGTGGAGAAGTTCGCCAAGGCCCTCGCGCAACGCGGGCGGCGCGTGGCGATCCTTTCGCGCGGCTACAAGAGCGCCAAGAGGCCCCTGATCGAGCGACTGCTCGCCAAGATCATCGGCGACACCCATCCGCCCCGCGTCGTCAGCGACGGCGAATCGCTTCTGCTCGACTCGCTCCAGGCCGGCGACGAGCCTTACATGCTCGCCTCCGATCTCAAGAACGTCATCGTGCTGGTGGACAAGAACCGAGTCAAAGCCGGCAAATACGCCATCGAGAAACTCAAGGCTGACACGCTGGTGCTCGACGACGGCTTCCAATACCTCAACCTCAAGAGCCGCCTGAACCTCGTGCTGATTGACCGGACCAACCCGTGGGGCAACGGCCATTTGCTGCCCCGCGGCACCTTGCGCGAGCCGATCCGCAATCTTGCTCGCGCCACCTACATCTTCGTCACCAAGTGCGACGGCAGCGACATCGGCCCGTTGCGCGAGCAGATCCGCGCCCTCAACCCCACCGCCGAGATCATCGAATGCGCGCACCGTCCGCTCTATCTGCAGGACGTGTTCACGGGCGAGCGCAAACCGACCGAGTGGCTGCGCGGGTTGAAGATCGCCGCCCTGAGCGGCATCGCCGCGCCGGACGGCTTCGAGCAATCCTTGGCCCGCCTCGGCGCGCAACTGGTCCACACCGAGCGGTTCGCCGACCACCACCGATACAGCCAGCAGGAGATCATCAACGTCATCAACGCCAGCCACAAACGCGGCGCGCAAGCCATCATCACCACTGAGAAGGACGCCGTGCGCTTCCCATTCGTGGAACGCCGCGACGTGCCGATCCTCTACATGCGCGTCGAAATCGAAATCCTGCGGGGCGCGAAAGACTTCGACGATGCAGTGGCTCGTATATGCTTCAGCTAAACTGCTGCTGAGCCTCGCCCGGCTCGCGCCCCTGGCGGCCCTCGCGGCCATCGGCCGCTGCGTCGGGAGGCTCGCCTTCGCCGTGGACCGCCGCCACCGCCGCGTCGCGCTGCGAAACCTCTGTATTGCCTTCCCGGAAAAATCGGACGCCGAGCGGCGCGCGATTGCCCGCGAGAGCTTCGCGCGCATCGCGCAGAACTTCGTGCTGATGGCCAAGGTCGCCCAGTTGCCGCGCGAGAAGATCGCCGACCTGCTCGAAATCACCGGCCTCGAACACTTCCGGCAGATCCGCGCCCGCGGCAAGGGCGTCGTGGCGTTGCTGGGTCACTTCGGCAATTGGGAACTGCTCTCGCGCGTCAACAACGTCGCGCGCGAGATCCGCTCCCTGGACGTGATCCGTCCGCTGAAATCCGCGGCCCTCGACAAGATCGTCCGGGAACTGCGTAGCGCGGGCGACATGCGTTTCGTCGAACGCGGCGAGGCCACCGCCGCCGCCGTCGCCTGGCTACGCGAGAACGAAACCGTTTCTCTGTTCGTGGACCAGCGCGCCGGCGCCGGCCACGGTCTGTGGCTGCCGTTTTTTGGCCGGCTCACCTCCTGCGAGACCGGGCCAGCCATCCTGGCGCGCCGCACCGGCGCGGGCATTGCTTCGATTTTGCGCTTGGCGCGCTGCCGCAGGCCGAGAAATGCCTGTCTCTTATACAC
>JAOACV010000165.1 GCA_026417675.1 Verrucomicrobiia bacterium | reverse complement strand
ACGCTGAACTGTGCCGCCATGGGGCGGCGGTAAACCTGCTGCAACCGCCCGACGATCTGCTCGCGCAACGCGACGGCAAGCTCCGTCGCGGACTCGACGCGCGCGGTGTGGCGCTCCTGTTCGAGCCGCACCAAGCGCTGATAGGTCTTCAGGATCGGCACCAGCAACCGCGGCTTGGCGGCCGCTAGTTGCCGCACCACCTGGCGCGCCTTCGCTTCGTCGAGCCGGCCGTCGGTGAAGCTGTCGCGAAACAGCGCGCGCGCGATTCTTCGGGCTTCTCGTGGGATTTTCATCGCAGCGTGACGAATGACGGGTGAGCCGGGAGGGCTACGCGGCCAGTTCGCGCGCCGTCTCCTCCGCGAGCCGCTGCTGGTCCTGCGGCGTAAGGATTTTGCCGGTGACCTTGGCGGTGGTTTCGACGACCAAGCGTCCAATCTCGCGCTTCAGTTCGGTCATCATCCGTTCACGATCCAGCTCGGTCGCCTCGCGCGCCTTCGCGACGAGCTGCTCGGCCTGCGCGACGGCTTCCTGCAACTGCTTGTCGCCTTCGCGCTGAGCGACCTGGCGCGCCTCGTCAATGATCCGCTGCGCCTCCGCCTGCGCGTCGGCGAGGATTTTCTTGCGCGTCTCCTCCGCCTTCGCCCGGTCTTTCTCGATCTGCTCGGCCTTCTGAAGCGCCTCGGCGATGCGGTCCTCGCGCTCCTTCAGCAAGTCCAGCAGCGGACGGTAGGCGAACTTCTTCAAGACCCACAGCACGATCAGGAATGTGATCAGTTGGGCGAGGAAATGCGGCCAGTCCACGCCGAACTGCTCGAAGAAGCCCGGCGCATGGGTTTCGGCTGCCAATGCAATAAAGATCATGATGGACTTCCGAACGTGCGCAGCACGCCGGCAGGCCGTCCGGATCGTTCCCCGGCGAAGCCCGTCCGGCGAAATGTCAGGTGCTTACTTCGCGCCCGGCGGCAGGAACGCCGCGTAGAACGCGATGGCCTCGGCGAACGCCATGCCCAGAATGCCCATGACCAGGATCTTGCCGAACGCGCCCGGATTGCGGCCGATCGCGTTGGCGGCGCTCCAACCGACCATGCCGACGCCGATGGCGGCGCCGAAGCCCGCAATCGCAATCGCAAATTTCGAGTTATACAACACCGGCGCAGCCTCCTGTGCCAAGAGAATCAGCTCACTCATCATACGTTTCCTTTCTTAACTGACAGTTGTTACTTGCTCTCGCGGTCGCTATCCGAACGGACCGGCCGACGCCGCCTCCGCGAACATCTCGCCGAGGACGCGTCAGTGGCCCTCTTCTTCGTGCATGATGGCGGCGGTTGTGAAAGAAGCGCACAACAGCATGAATACCAGCGCCTGCACAACGCCTACCAACAGCTCCAGAAAATAGAACGGCAGCAACGTCAACACATCCAGCGGGAACGGCAGGATGTGGTTCATCGCCTCCAGGATGTTGTCCCCGGCGAAAATGTTGCCGTAGAGACGAACGGTCAATCCCAGCGGGCGCACGAAGAACACCGAGATCAATTCCAACAACCCAACGAAGATAAAGACCGGCACCAACACCACGAGAATGAAGCCGCGCATGCCGCCCTTGGGCGCGAAGAGGTGTTTGAGCGCCCCCGCCGCTCCGTGCGCTTGGTAATACCAGAAGACCCACAGCACCGTGAACGTCAGCGCCATCGCCAGTGTCATGTTCAGGTCCGCGTTGGTAGGCCGCAACAGAGGCTTCAAAACCCTGAATCCGTGTTCTCCAGTCTCGCCCCAGCCGATGGTGCCGAAGCCGGGAATCAACCCCGTCCAGTTGCAGGCCAGAATGAAGATGAAAAGAGTGGCCAAAAACGGGAACGTGCGCCGCACGAATTGCGGCCCGATGATGCTTTCCAGCATCCCATAGACGGACTCGACGACGAACTCCAGGAAGTTCTGCAGTCCGCTCGGCACCAGTTGCAGCCGCCGCGTGCCGATCCGCACCACCGCCACCAACCCGAGCGCCACCGCCCAGGTCACCACCATCGAGTTGGTGACCGGCAGTGGGCCGAGATTAAACAACGGCTCCGCAAAAGTTGGAATGGAGTGCTCTGTTGCCATGCAACCGTCCAGAAAACGAGGGCGGGACTATAGGCACCGAACCCACCGCTCGCAAGTCGTTTGTTTGACAAGCCGGCGGTGTTTTCGGCGCGCGCCGCTTTCCGTCCGAGCTTGCAGGAAATTTTGCCAGAAATTTTGTTGCATTCGGGCCTGCAAAGCTTTTTCCTATTGTAAGGATGCGTGCTGGCAATCCCATTTCCATCGAGGCGCGGTGTGGCGCGCGAACGCTTTCGGTGCTGCTTGCAGGGGCCTTGCTCTGTTGCGCTGTGGGCCTGCCGGCTGATGACGCCAAGAAGGAGAAGCCGCAGGCCGGCGCGACGGAATCCGGCGTTTCCTGGGAAACCAACGCCGAATACACCTACGCCGCCGGAAGCTCGACACGTCGCGCCGGGCGCAATCTGGGCCACGTGGACGAGCACTACGGCGCGGCAGAGGTTGTTGCCTCCGTCCATCTCACCGAAAACACCATCCTGCGGGCCGGCGCGGCCACGGAGCGTTTCGATTACGGCCTGCCCGGCGGCGCGGTTCCGCTGCCCGATTCGCTCCAGTCGGTGAACGCGGTTATCGGCGCCGATTTTGACCTGACCGAGGAGTGGATCCTGCGCGTGGAGGCCCGGCCGGGCATCTACAGCGACTTCACCGATCTGAACGAGGATGACTTGAACGCGCCTCTGGTCATCGGTGGGTCCTGGCTCGTGCACAAAGACCTGCAATGGTTCCTCGGACTGAGCGTGAATCTCCGCAGCGAATACCCCGTGATGGCCGGCGCCGGAGTGCGCTGGAAATATGCCGACCGGTGGACGCTGAACTTCCAACTGCCCAAGCCGCGGCTGGAGTATAAGGTGAACGAGAATCTGACCGCCTACTTGGGCGGCGAGATCAAGAGCGGCACGTTCGTGGTCGCCGACAGGTTTGGTTGTCAGCATGGCATGCCCAGGCTCAACCGCGCGCCGGTGGACCTCTACGAAGTCTTCATGGGCCCCGGCATCCTTTGGGAAGTCAGACCCGGCGTCGAACTGCGCGCCGGCGGCGGCGCCATGGTCTATCGCGAATACAACTACCACACCGAGGACATCATCCTCCGCGGCAAGCCCGCCCCCTACGGCCAACTCACCTTCCGCGCCAGCTTCTAACCGCCGATCACGCGGCTTGGATTTCCTAGGGTCTCAGAAGACGCACGCTGCCTGGACCGCGCCGGATTCACCATCTCGGACTTTGTGAAGTTCGAGATTCTATTTTACGGCACGGGGCCAATGCCGCCCACCGAGCGCAAAATCCTCTCGCCAACGTCGCCAACCAGCGACTACAAACGTGCCGATGCGTCCCCCGGAGCAGACATCGCCCCCGCAGCCCGCGCCGGCCGCCGGCCGTGAAGTCCGGCGACTGCGCGACCTCTCCCCGACCCAGTGGAAATCCGGCATCGCCGCGTGGCTGGGCTGGCTCTTTGACGGGCTGGATATGCATCTCTACACGCTGGTGGCCGCGCCGTTCGTGATGCAACTGGTCGGGGCCGACAGCACCGCCGACGCGCTGGTGAAGGAAAAGAGTTCCTGGATTCAGGCGGCGTTCCTCATCGGCTGGGCGCTCGGCGGCGGGTTCTTCGGACGCATCGGCGACCTGCTTGGCCGCAGCCGGGCGCTCTGCCTGACCATTCTTACTTATGCGTTGTTCACGGGGCTGCAATCGGTTGCGCAAACCTGGTGGCAACTGCTCATCTTCCGTTTCATCGCCGCGCTCGGCATCGGCGGCGAATGGGCCGTCGGCTCCTGCCTGCTCTCCGAAACCTGGCCCACGCGCTGGCGGCCGTGGATCGCCGCCGTGCTCCAGACCGGCGTCAACATCGGCGTGCTCGGCGCCTGCCTGACCGTCAACCTGATGGCCTCCTGCCCGCCGCGCTACGTGTTTCTCGTCGGCGTGCTGCCGGCGCTGCTGGTGTTCTGGATTCGCCGCAACGTGCCCGAGCCGGAGGAATGGCGCGACGCCAAGACCCGCGCCGCGCGCCGCGAACCCGGCGTGCGCGAACTCTTCCGCGGCGAGGTGCTGCCGGTCACGTTGAAGGTCGTCGCTGTCTGCGCGCTGTCGCTGACCGCGTGGTGGGCGTTCATGTTCTGGCAGGCCCAACACCTGCGCAACCTTCCGGAACTGGCCTCGTGGACCGTGCCGCAGCGTGAGAAGATCGTCGCCAACGCCGTCTTTCTTGTCATCAGCGTCTCGATCGTCGGCAACTTCGCCGCCGGGGCGCTCGCCCGCTGGCTCGGCTACCGCTGGTCCGTAGCGGTCATGTGCGCCGCATTTTTTTCGGCGATGGCGCTCACATTTGCCAAGCCGCGCACCGCGGACGCGCTGTTCTGGTTCTGGTTTCCCGCGGTTGGCTTCTGTTCCGGCGTCTTCGGCATCTTCACCATGTTCCTGCCGCCGCTCTTCCCCACACTCTTGCGCACTACGGGCGCCGGTTTCTGTTACAACATCGGCCGCATCGCCGCCGCGTTCGGCACGGTTTTTTTCGGCCTCTTCTCGCAGGTCGGCGACTTTCGCCACGCGCTGCTCTACGCCGGTGTCCTCTTCATCCCCGCCGCGGTCATTGCTCTGTTGCTGCCCGAGCCTTCCGCCCGTTGTCCAGCAACCGCGGCAACCGCCCTAGCGGACTGAAAGCGAGTCGTTCATCCTACAGCGCATCGCTTGAAGCGTCTTTCTACCTATCATACACCAACACGCCCACCGAGTGCGCCGGCAGCAGGTCGCCGGGGCGGAACGGCCCGGCCACCGTCGCGCCTTCCACAAACCGGCGCACGGGTTTCAGCTTTGGCATGAAGCGATGCTCGTGCGAGGTAATGTTCCACACGACGATCGCGGCGCGCTGGCCGGCGGTGTAGCCTTTCGCAAGAAACGCCTGCCCGTTGGTCTCGAAGAACTCTTCGTCCACAAACCGGCCGGTCATGAGCAGGTCGGGCCAGCGGTCGCGCAGCGCGTTGAGCTTCGCCATGTAAGCGCCATAGGCGGGCGCGTGACGCAAGTCGCCGCGCCAACGCCAAATCTCCACGTCGAACCCCCCACCATTCACAAACGCCCAGTTCATCCGCCGCACGTGGTCGGTCTCGTCGCGGATTTCGCGGCTGCTGCAGAGGATCTCCGGGAACGTGTAGCGAAACACTTCCGGCGCCGCCTCCGCCGCAGGCGACATGCCGAAGGTGGCCGTGTGCACAAAATCCACATGGCGGTCCAGACAGTCGGTGACGTGCTCCGTGCCAAACGCGCGCTCCGGGTGGCCTTCGATGAGAGCCTTCCGCATCGCAGCGAGGTTGGCGTCTTTGCCGGGGCCTTGCGCCAGCGCCGGCCCGGCGTGCGGATGCGACGGGTCAAAGCAGAGATACGGCATGACGCCGCCCATCTGGTCGTAAAACAAACCGTCCGGGCCGAGGCCGGCCATGTAGCGGCCGATTTCGATCAGTCGCTGCCGCCACTCGGGCGTGGATTGACACCCTGCCACGAAGCTGCGCGCCCCGAAGTTGCGCAGATAGGTGCCGTCGCCGGAGAACTTGTAAGCCTCGCGATACTCGCTGCCCTGCGAGGTTTTCAGGCAGATGCGCCCGCCCAGCTTGCGGTAGTAGTCGGTGTCCACGTCAATCAAGTGGCCGTTGGCGTAGAGGATCACGCGCCCGCCGCGCCGCTGGATTTCCGCGATGGCCCTGCGCAACGCCGCCTCGCCGCCGAGCGCGTCGTCGGCCTCGTAGCTCGGATACCCGTTGTCGTGTCCGCCCTTGAACCACCCGAAGACCAGCAGCGTGGTGATGCCGTAGGGCTTGCCGCCCTCGAACACATCCACCAGGTCGCCGTAGCGGTAGAACACCTCGCCATACTGGTGCTTCATGATGATGCGCTGCCAGCCGTGCATCCGATCCACCCACTTTGGCCGTGGCGACTGGCTCCACCACGTCGCGTCGGCCCAGCGCCGATACACCCGCGCGTCGTCGTGCCAGTCGCCGCGATGCAGCCGCACTAGCGAGCGCGGCGAGCGCCACGCGCCGCCTTTCAGGAATGGATATCGCACGAAGCCCGCCGACAACATCGTCGTGCGCGTGTCGCGGGCGATGTTCAGGCCGGTGGTCTGGAACGTCGGGTCGTGCGAGAGCAAACCCAGCGCCTTGCCCCCGCCGTAGAAGCCGAACCAGTTCATGGACATCGGCCCGCCGGGATAATGCCCGCAAGCCAGCACCCGCCGCTGGTCGGGCGCCATGTAGCCCGTGTGTTTCTGCGC
>JAOACV010000164.1 GCA_026417675.1 Verrucomicrobiia bacterium | reverse complement strand
GCCTCGCTCAGGCCGTATCCTTCGATCAGCGGGAACCGAAACCGTTCGCCGAACCGCTTCAAGGTCTCCACCGCGAGCGGGGCTGAGCCGCTGATGGCCAGCCGCAACGGAAGCAGCCAGTGGACCCACCACGGGATGCGCGCCATCGCCAGCGCCTGGAAAATCTGCGGGATGCCGAGGAAGACCGTCGCGCGCCGGCGCACCATTTCCAGGAGCACATTGCGGAAGGGTTTGATGGACTTGATGACGAGCACCGACGCGCCGATGGACAGCGGCAACAAGATGGCCACCGTCATCATGAAGCTGTGAAACATCGGCAGCGCCAGCACGATGCGGTCGCGCTCAACGCTTTCAAGGACCTGGATACAACTCTGGATGTTAGCCACCAGATTGCGGTGCGTCAGCACCGCGCCTTTGGGACGGCCGGTGGTGCCCGACGTGTAGATGATCACCGCCCGGTCCGCCGGCCGCACGCCGGGCAAGACGCCGGGTTGCGGCGCGGCGAGTTCCGCCCAGCGCAGCGTGGCGATGTCGAGCAGGCGCAGGCCGGTGACGTTTGCGTGCAGATGCTCCAGCACCGGGCCGAAATCCTCGTTTGCCGACACCAGCGTGCGCACGCCCGCGTCGTGCAGGATGAACTCGATCTCCTGCGGTTTCAGAAAGTTGTTGATGGGCACGATCGTGCCGCCGGCGAAAAGGATGCCATAGACCGCGTAAACGAACTCGGGGCAGTTCTTCAGCAGCAACCCCACACGATCGCCCGGCCGGACGCCGTAGGTTTCCAGCAGCAGCCGCGCGACGGCCAGCGACCGGGACCGCACGTCGCGGTAACGCACCTTTTCCCGGCCGCAGAAAATCGCCCGGCGCCACCTATGACGGAGGGCGGTGCGTTCAAAAAGCGCCGTCAGGGTTCCCATTGCGGTGATCGCAGAGGGCGGCTGACGCGAAAAGGCGCACATGGTGGGGTGAGATCGGGGGAACGTCGCGGCTAGCGCGTGGCCCACATAACCGACTGTTTGCGGCCCAACACCTGATTGCCGCTGAGCACGGAGACGCGCCACGCGGCGATATGCCTGGTGTCCGCGTATTCCCCGCCGCGGATGCGGAAAATCGTCCATCGGCCGCCCGGTTTCACGTCCGACAACTGTTGTTCCATCGTGCGGATGGCGCCGGTGGTGGCTTGCTGATACTCCAACCGCAGGATGACATCCCGCAACGGCAGTTCGCCGCGGTTGGCCCACAACACGGCCACCTCGATGCCTTGTGTGACCACCTCTTCACCGACGTAGCGGCCGCCCAGATATATTTGCCCGCCGTAGGTGGGAGGATGCAGGAGCAGCTTTTCACTCCTGGGCAGGTAGCTGATGTTCACCTTCGCCACCGGGCACAGTTGCGCTGCCTCATCGCGACCCGAAGCTTCGCCAGCCAACAGCGCCGTCAGGCCCGCCAGACTCAAGACCATCCATGCTCGTTTCACGCCGCGCATCCTTGGCCGTTTCTCGAAAACAGTCAAGAGGGAAGCGTTGCGGAGAGGTTGCAACTCCGGCGGGCCAAACGATGATTCAGGCGGTGGAAAAAGAGTTCGCGCGGTTGTCGCCGGGACGCTTTCGCGGTAAGCTCGGCGCATCATGAAGCCATTTCCAAGCTCTTCATCATTTGGACTCCTCGCGCTGCTCATGACCGCTGCGCTGTGTTCGGCGCAAGAGATCGGGGCGTTGCGCGGGCGGGTGCAGGCGCGGGTGGACGCCGCTTACGAGCAGCTTGACGCGCTTTACAAACATCTCCATGCAAACCCGGAGCTGTCGTATCACGAGGTGAAAACATCGGCGCGGCTCGCGAGCGAATTGAGGCAACAGGGCCTGGAGGTGACGGAGAAGGTTGGCGGACACGGCGTCGTGGCAGTGCTTAAGAACGGAGCCGGGCCGACGGTGCTGGTGCGCGCAGACATGGACGCCTTGCCGGTGAAGGAGCAGACGGGCCTGCCCTACGCGAGCAGGGTCACGACAACCGATGACAAGGGCCAAGAGGTGAACGTCATGCACGCCTGCGGGCACGACGTTCACATGACCTGCATGGTGGGCGTGGCGCGGGTGCTCGGGGAGTTGAAGGAGTTTTGGCGCGGCACACTGGTGTTGATCGGCCAGCCTGCGGAGGAGCGTGTTGGCGGCGCGAAGAAGATGCTGGCGGACGGGTTGTTCACGCGGTTCCCCAAGCCGAACTATTGTCTGGCGTTGCATGTCGGCGCGGACATTCCGGCGGGCAGCGTCGGATACACGGAAGGGTTCGCGCTGGCCAACTCCGACTCGGTGGACATCGTCGTGCGCGGCCTTGGAGGCCACGGTGCGATGCCGAACAAGGCCAAGGACCCGGTGGTGCTGGCCGCGCAGATCGTGCTGGCGTTGCAGACCATCGTCAGCCGCGAGATCGAACCGACAGAACCGGCGGTGGTGACGGTCGGTTCCATCCATGGCGGCACCAAACACAACATCATTCCCGACGAAGTGCGGTTGCAGTTGACGGTCCGGTCCTACACCGACGCGGTGCGGGAGCAGACGCTGGCGGCTATTGAGCGCATCGCGCGCGGCCAGGCGCTGGCGGCGGGCATCCCGGAAGACCGCCTGCCGACGGTGACGGTCGCCCCGGAGGGCGCGAAGGCGACCTACAACGACCCCGCGCTGTCGCAACGCATGGCCCGCGTGTTCGCCAAGTGGCTTGGCGCGGACAAGGTGCTCAAGCGCAAAGCGACAATGGGCGCGGAGGATTTCGGGTTATATGGCCGCACGGAGGACAAGATTCCCATCCTGATGTTCTGGCTCGGCTCGGTGGACGCAAAACGCTGGCAGGAGAGCCAGCGCGGCGGCGCGCCGCTGCCAGCGCTGCATTCGCCCCTCTACCATCCCCAGCCTGAACCGACGATCAAGACGGGCGTGCTGACGATGACTGCTGCGGTGCTCGAACTCATGGGGAAACGGTAGCTCTTTGCGCTTCGCGCAGCGTCTTCCTGCCAACTTTCTCTTGGCCGCCTCCGCCCTGCCATTTAGAGTGTGGCGCAGATCATGGGCATCCAAGGCGACTATCATATTCATACACCGTTGTGCCAGCACGCCACCGGGCCGATAGAGGCCTGCGTTGAGCGCGGAATCGAACTCGGTTTGCGCGAGATCGGTTTTGCCTGTCATAACCCGCTGCCGGCCGGCGTCGGCTCCGACGTGCGGATGCGCGAAGACCAATTGGATGATTACGTCCGGCAGGTCACCGCCCTGCGCGAGCGTTACCGCGGCCGGATTGAGGTGCTGCTTGGCATTGAGATGGACTACGTGGAAGGCTTGGAGGAGTATCTGGCCGAGCAGGTAGATCGTTATCCTTGGGACTACATCGTAGGATCCGTCCATTACCTCGACTGCGAGTGTCAGTTGGGAGCGTGGAAGGGCGAACTTCCCTTTGATGCGGAGGAGCAATACACGCGCTACTATGGCTTGGTGCGCCACATGGTGCGCAGTGGCCTGTGCGATATCCTCAGCCATCTCGACGTCCCGAAACGGTCGGGCCGAATGCCCGGACAGCGCGGGCTCCAGGAACTGGATCTGACGCTAAAAGAAATCGCCCGCGCCGATCTTTGCATCGAGATCAACACGTCCGGCTATCGTCACGCCGATCTGGAGTTGAAGGAGACCTATCCGGCATTTTCCATCGTGGAACAGGCAATGGCCTTGAACATCCCTTTTATTGTCAACTCGGATGCCCATGCGCCGGAGCAAGTCGGCCTGAAATTCAAGGAGGTCGAAGCGTTCCTTCGCCAGAAAGGGTGCCGGCAATTGGCCCGGTTCAAGCAGCGTCGCCGCGAGATGTATCCGATATAAGCCAGCCATGATGGCGTTGTCTGTCCCCCCTGCGGCAAGTCGTCTGTCATTGGCTGCTGGTGTCATACATCTTCCGCCCCATGCGGATCGCTTCGCGGTTGCGTTCCTCGGCGACCCGCCGCGCCACATACTTCTGTTCGCGCCACTGGTCGAGCGAACATGGTTGAAAACTCAGTGAATCGGCATCCGGCCGCTGGGCGAGTTGATGTTGGCCGGCGCGGATGATCGCCAACGCCTCTTGATATTTCGGGTCGGACTTGTCAGCAAACTTTTGCAAACACGGGCTGAGTTCGGGCCGCTCAAAGCTGATCTGCGGGCCGAGCGGCCGGGTGTGTTCGGCGAGCTTGCTCAGGGGAACGCCTGTGAGGTATTCCAATCGCGCGAGTTGGCGATTGTCGAGCGGCGAGCGGCCCGCGAGGTTGTCCGGATACGCGCTCGCATAGGTCGGGTAGTAGGGCGCGTTGAGGTCCACCCACGTGATGACGCGGTCAAGCTCCTCCGCCGTGGTGCCGTATCGCTTCTGGCACTTGCGCATCGTTTCGATCAGCCGGCTGGCGTGCGATCCCCACGAATAAGCCGGCTGCGTCTCCGCCGGCCCGGCGCCGACGACCCGGATGTAACGCTTGCGCCAAAGTTCGTTGTAGGAGGCGTTGAAAACCAAGTCGCGGTCCGGCGCGAGAATGAGCTTGTGCGCCGCCTGGCCGCCGAAATCATGGCATGGCAGGCAGCGGCGAGTGAACACCGGCTGCACTTCGGCGATGTAATTGAACAGCCGCGGCGGGCCGTGCCAGCCCTCCAACCGGCTCGGCGCGCGGCGCAGCGCAAGTGGAGTGTGTCCCACGGCTGGCGGCGCGTGACGTCGTTCCTCGTGACAACCCACGCAAGCGGTTATCTCGCCCGATTGCGCGATCGTGCCGCTGCGCATGGACTGGACCATCATTCCGTTCTCGTCGAGCAACTGGAAATAGACGAACGTGTCCGACGGCGCGGCGAAGTAGGCGGAGCCATCCGCCTCCACCGGCACGGTGCCCAAGATGCGTTTGTTGTTGAAGTCGTGCCAGTTCATCGCCGGCGCTTCGATGCCCTGGCCGCCCCAAGCGGGAAGGGTCCAGAAACGTTTCTCCGGCGACTCGACCACGCGCAACGATTTCACCGCGCCGCGCTTGACGCCCGTCATGTGCGTGCCGATGTAAACATCCTGCACGTAAAAGTAACCTTCGCGATGCCCAAAGTCTCGCCGCGACGGCACGACAGCCGGCCGAGGCCGCGGGGCGAGCGGCATGGGATCGTAGCAGCCGAAAACAAGGCGGGAGCCTGCCTTGTTCTCCGCGTGGAGGAGGATTTCGTTGCCAAAAACGTCGAGCAAATAGATCCCCATTTGCTCCTCGCGACCGGTCATCCGCGAGCAGAGAAAATACTTGTCGCTGAGCGGATAAGGGTCTTCGTATTTCGGGTGGACGGCGCGGAAATCGTCGAAACCTCCCTTGATGTTGACGAGCCTCCTCGCGTCCGCCGGCCAGATGCGCACGACCGCGTTTGAACCGTCGAGACCGAGCGCGCGGTCCACGATGGCAATCGCGCCCCAAGGCCGGTCGTGACACGACGTGAAGGTGCACATCACGCGCTCCGTGCCGGGAATGGGCCGCGCATCGAGCACGCCGCCGGGGCTGCCGGTGTTGTTGCCCCAATAGACCGCGTGGCCCGTGCCGTCGGGGTTCACCGTCCACAGCCCTTGCGCGTCGCCGAAATTACGGTCCACATATTCCCAGCGGTCGTAGAGAATCCGCCCGTCGGGCATCAGCGCGCCATGGCCTTCGAACAGCGTGCTCTTGCCGATCTGGTGAATGTTCGCGCCGTCGGCCTCCATGCGATAGAGGTTCGCCATGATGTGCCGGTTGCACATGCAATACTTCGGCTCGCGCGTGGATGAAAACACGATGCTGCCGTCCGGCAAGTAGAGCGGGTCAAGATCGTCCACGTCCTTTGCAAACGTAAGCTGCCGCAGGCCGCTGCCGTCGGCGTTGATCTCGTAAATGTGGTAGCTGTCCCCAGCGTTCTTGCGCATCGAGAAGATGATCTTCTGGCCGCTGAAATGAACCTCCGGATCCCGCACGACGCCGTCCGGCAATTCGATCAATGTCTTGACCACGCCGCCGCGAGCGAAATCAATCGTCTTCATCGCGCCTCCGGGCGTGAACGCGCCGGTGTTGTATTCGTGCTGCGCGGCGGGAAAGAACGTCTCGGTGTTGTGATGCCCGGGCTGATATTGCCGGCGGACCACAAACAGGATCGGCTGGCCGCTGACGAGAGGGTTGGCAGTCAACGCCTCGCGCTGCAACGCCGCAAATTCCGTCTGTGCCTTCGCATCCCCCTCCCGGGACCGCAGCTTCTGCTCGATCACTTCCCGGCGCTGGGGCTGGTTTACACCGCTCCGCCAGAGGAAGCGTAAGGCCAGATTTACACTCGACGACGGAATTGAGCGCCTGCTAGGGGC
>JAOACV010000163.1 GCA_026417675.1 Verrucomicrobiia bacterium | reverse complement strand
GAACTGAAACGGCTGGAGCGGACGTTTGTGTATTCGCGCGAGGGCGCCGGCTCGCTGACGGTGACCGACACGGTCGAGTTTGCCACTCCGCAGACGTTCGGCACCGCGCTCATCACGGCGGGCAAGTGGGAGCGGGCCGGCGACGGCAGCCTCGTGGTGCGCGATGGCGAGGAGGCAGTGCGGGTCGGGATCGGCGTCACAGGCGGCGAGTTCGCCTTGCAGGCGGAGGACATCGTCGAAGACGCTCCGGTGAAACCGACGCGCATCGGCATCAACATGAAACAGCCCGTGACGACGGCGACCGTGACGCTGGAAATCACGCCGGTCGCGGCAAAATGAAGACTTGGATGACGCCATTCGCGGCGGCGCTGGCATTCGCCAGCGTGACGACCGGCGACGACTGGAACCCGCGCGAGCCGTTGCTCCAATCGCTCCTCAAAGGCGTGCCGGCAATTCTCAAGAGCCAGAACCCCCAGACGGGCCGGTTCGGCACCGAGCCGTGGGTGTGCGGCGACCAGGACGTCGTTTTCGCGCTCGCGGCGGCTTGGGCCATCCAAGACAACTCGAACCCCTTCCACCGCAGCGCGGAGGTGCTGGAAGCGATCATGAAGGGCGGCGACGCGCTCATTGCCGACCAGGACAAGAACGGCGCGTGGATTTTTCGCAAGAAGGATAACTCCACATGGGGCCAGACGTTGATGCCGTGGACCTACAGCCGATGGATTCGCGCGTTCGCGTTGATCAAGGGGGCGATGCCCGTGGAGCGGCGGCGGCATTGGGAGAACGGCTTGCTGCTCGGCTTCAACAGCATCTCAAAGGGTTGCCTGGGCCACGTCCACAACATCCCGACGCACCATGCGATGGCTCTTTACTGCGCCGGCGACTGTTTCGGCCGCGACGACTGGAAGCAACAGGCGCGCGCGTTCATGGCGAAGGTCGTCGCGGCGCAGAATCCCGGCGGCTGGTGGAGCGAGCACCGCGGGCCGGTTGTGCTCTACAACTTCGTCTATGTGGACGCGCTCGGCGTTTATCACGCGCTGTCGCGCGATCCGAGCGTGCTGGAGGCGCTGCGACGCGCGGCGGTGTTTCACGCCACGTTCACCTATCCCGATGGCAGCTCCGTCGAGACAGTGGACGAGCGTAATGCCTTTTACGACCGCGTCGAGACCGGCAACGTTGGATTCAGCTTCACCCCGGAGGGACGCGGCTATCTGTTGCGCCAGTTCAAACTCAGCAAGGGGACCGTCAGCGCCGACCAGGCTGCCAGCTTCCTGCTCTACGGCGGAACCGGCCCGGCCGCGCCGACCGCCGCCGAACGCGACGAGGCGATGACGATCGTCGGCAACAACGAGGCGCTCGTGCTGCGCCGCAAACCGTGGTTCATCTGCCTGTCAGCATTTGTGTGCGAACCGCCCAACAACCGCTGGCAGCAGGACCGGCAGAATTTCGTCAGCATCTTCCACGACCGCGCCGGCCTGATCGTGGGCGGCGGCAACACGAAACTCCAGCCGTTCTGGAGCAACTTCACTGTCGGCGACACCTCGCTGCTCCAGCACAAGCCCGGCGATGAAAATCCCAACTTCAGGCCGCGCAAGGGGTTGATTCACGTGCCGTCCGCCGCCACGCTGCGCGCCGACAAGGACGCGCCCGGCCTCGACCTGAAATATGGCGATCAAGACTGCCGCATTACCGTCCGCCCGCTCGACACGAGGCGGCTGACGCTCATCTACGAAGCTGGTGGATCGCGTTCTCCGAACGCGATGGGGGCGGCGGGCGACGATGATCGGGTTCGGAGAATGCAATCCACCGAGGGACACATCACGTTTCTTCCACGCCTCGGAGCGCACTTGAAGAGCGCCGCCGGGAAGACGATCCGGCTCGGCGAAACCGGGTTCGAGTGGGCCGACGCCGACCTCGGCGAATGGTTTGACTACGGCGCCGTCCGCGTCCGCGTCCCGCCCGGCGCGCGGCTGCTGTGGCCGAAGAAGGCGCACAATTCTTACAAGAAGGACGGCAGCAGCACGCTGCAACAGGCCCGGCTGGCGCTTTGCCTGCCGTTTTCGACGGCGGATGCGAGGCGGGAAGTGACGATCGAAATCGGCCAGTGAACGCCTGCGGCGCGGGTTTTCGGACAGATGAATCGCGTTCTGCGGACGCGATGAGGTTTCTCAGAACACGACGGCGAACGCGTTCGGAGAACGCGCTCCACCTGGGTGGCTCTGTCGCGCCTGGGAATGACCGGGCTGTCAGTCCTCTTGAATCTCGATGTCCTTGAACCGCACTTCCATCTCGCAGCCGGCGTGCATCTGGAGGGCGAAGTGGCCTTCGGGCCGGCTGGGATCGTTCTTGAGTTCAGTCACGGTGACGCCGTTGACTTTCGCGATGATGTGGCCGCCGTGGGCGGAGATGACCATCTCGTTCCAATCGTCGGGCTTGAGGTAGGTCTTCTCAAAGTCGGCCGCCGGTTTGGCGGGAATCCATCCGCGGCCGTAGCTCTCGTAGATGCCGCCGGTGCCGGTGCCGGGCGGCCCGACCTGAACCTGGAGACCGTGGGCTTTTTCCGGCTCCTTGATGATGGTGCGGATGTAGAAACCGCTGTCGCCCGTTTGACTCTTGAACTTCAGCCGCACGGTGAAATCCTTGAACTGCTTGTCGCTGACCAGCAGCCCGTAGAGTTTTTCCTTGTTGGCGCGACCGACAAACGCGCCGTCCTCAACCGTCCATTTGCCGGCGCCGACGGCGTGCCAGCCAGCGAGCGTCTTGCCGTCCATCAACGGTTTCCACGGTTTTTCGCCGGCGCCCGCTGCCGACACGGCGAGCAGGCATGAGACCCAGACCAAGGCATATCGAACTTGAGGTATCATCAGGCATTTCATGGCAGTTTCTCCTTTCGCAACACGCTCGTAATGATGCTACGCTGCCGCTCGGTTTGCAACCCGATCATGAAAACCACGCGCCATGTCTTGCGTCACATGTTCCTCCGGCAAAACGCGCTTGTCTCCTCCGGGCGGGATGTGCAACCTCGGCATCAGCAACCTGCAAACACGTATGGCCTCGCTGCGCATCGGATTCGCCAAGGTGGATATCACACCGCCGCTGTGCATTCCCTACCTCAGCCATTATCCCCGCCAGACGCCGTTTGAGGGCGTGCATGACCCGCTGTTCGCGCGGGCGATGGTGGCCGACAACGGCCGCGTCCGGCTCGCCATCGTCAGCGCCGACTCGCTCGGTTTCTCGCGCGACGTGCTGGGGCCTACACGCGACTTTCTCGCCGAGTTCCGCCAGCGAGTCGAACGCCGCGCCCGCGTGCCGGCGGCGCATGTGATGCTCGCGGCCACGCACGCCCACTCGACGCCGCAGACGACGCACATCACGCGGTTGCTCGACGCGCCGGAGGCCGGGCCGTGGCTGGAGATGCTCCTGGAGCAACTCGCCTCCGCCGTGGTTCAGGCCGCGGCGCAATTGCGACCGGCGACCTTGCGCGCGGGCCTGGGCGAGGCGCGCGGCATCGGCTGGTGCCGGCGCATCATCGGCAAGGACGGGAAAATCTACCGCCTGCCCGACCGTCCGCCGGACGACCAGATCGCCAGCGAGCCGCGCGACGACCGCGTCGGCGTGTTGATCGCTCAAGACAACGGCGGGCGCGTCGGCACGCTGCTGAACTTCACGTGTCACCCGACCACGGTGCAGGTCAACCCGCTGGTGTCGGCGGATTTTCCCGGCGTCGCCTGCGATCTGGTCGAGCGCGCGGCCAACGGCGCGCCGTGCCTCTTTCTCCAGGGCGCGGCCGGCAATGTCAACCCCGTGCGGCACACGACCGGTTTCAACGATGTGCGCACCTACGGCCGGATGCTCGCCGACGAAGCCAACAAGGTCGCCGCGGCGTTGAGCGGCGCGAAGCCAATGTCAGACACGTTGGCCGTCGTCGGCGAAACGCTGATGCTGCCCACTCGCGCCGACCTGCCGCCTGCGGAGGAGACGCTGCGAAGATACGTGGAGACCCGGCGCGCCATTGACGCCGCCAAAACCGAGGCGGAGCGCCAGAAGGCGATCGCCGCGTTTCGGCCGTGGAACGAAAAGAAGCGACTGCTCGATCTGGGCGCCGGCCCGGTGCCGTGCGAAGTGCAGGTCATGCGGCTTGGCGAGGCCGTCATCGCCGCCAATCCGGGCGAGATGTTTTGCGACTTCGGCCTCGAAATCAAGCAACGCTCGCCCGCGCGGCTGACGTTCGTCAGCGCCTACACCAACGGTTACATCGGCTACCTGCCCGTCCCCGAAGCATGGCAGCAAGGCGGCTATGAGCCGAGCCAGGGGCCGTGGACGCGATGCGGGCCAGACGCGGGCAGAAAGGTGACGGAGAAGACCGTCGAGTTGATTCAGCGGGTGTGGAAATGACCATGTCCGAAAGGTGCATCGCGTTCTCCGAACGCGATTCATCTGTCTGCGGTCCTTCAGCGCGTTCGGAGAACGCGCTCCACCTCAAGCCAGAATTGCATTCAGCACGTTCTCCGAACGCGATTCTTGCGCCCCGCGCGCTCATCGCGTTCGGAGAACGCGATCCACCCGAGTGGCAGAGCACGCGATCCGGCGGGCGATCTCGGTATTGACAGGCGCCAGTCCCTTTGTTTGAATCTGCCGCCATGAGATTGACCCAAGGTCTCAAAGGTGGTCTGCAGAAGACGGCCATGTGGGACACCCACAGCTTGAACTGCGGGGTGGGCGCGCCGGTTGGCGGACTCTTGCCCGGCGCGGACAAGCGGCCCCTCTTTGGTGTTGAAGACCACCCGGCAGCGCGCATTCAGCCAAATCAGGCAGGCGCAAGCAGAGGAAAAAGCAAGGGTTTGATTGGGAAAACACTAAAAAAAGCAGGAATGCTTGCGATTCCGCTTGCTCTTTCATTTAGTGGATTGGAAGCAAAAGCAGTTCCAGGACCAGGAACAAATTTTGTTGCTTTTTGGACACTTGATGATGAAGTGCCTGATTTTGGAAACATAAAAACAAATAATGTAAGAATTGTTGAGGGAACAACTCACAAACTATATTTGTGGATGGGAATACCTGTTTTGACGAACGCAGCTGGATTTGATGCAAGATTCATATTAAATACAAATGAGTTTATTCCATTAATAGGAAAAGGTTATCTTCCTACTAATGCAACTGGTTCTGGAAATACTCCTTGGATAATCACAGGAGGTTTTTTCAAGGCAATTTCTCCTTATACTAATTATGCAAATTCATTAGTTACAAGAACAAGGGGATGTGATGATAACAACTTGTATAGGACAAATGAGTTGGCGATAAATGGTTCATTAGGAACCAACAAATTAGGATATCAAAGCACTAACTGGGTTGAGATATTCCCATTTAAAGCGCCTCTTGTTGGAAATTCAACGCAAACAATTGTTGCTAATCTTACAAGATTTACTTGGGGAGTTTATGTTCCTGGCGGAGCAGCAAGCATAATAAATGATGACGGGGCCCCGAATAATCCTCGTTATACTGCTCTTTATGACTTGGCTATTGAGGTTATTCCTGTGCCAGAGCCAAAGACAAGTTCTTTAATTCTTGGTGGTGCGGGTGCGCTTCTTGGGTCAGGTCGGAAGATTCGAAGAACGAGGGCGACCAGAGGAAATGCGGGCGTTAAAAGGCCGACTGCATGGCTTGTCGGTTTGCTGTGGGGAATTGTTTTCATTGGAAGCGGCTGCAGTGAGGTATATGACAACCCTTTTGCAAGATTCAACAAAGCCATCACGAGGCAGAAAACGCCAGTTGAGGCGAATGTGCCTGTAGGACTGCTTGAAACAAGACAACGCACAATCAACAGGAATCTCACGCTGGACAAGCTCGACGATGTGTATGAAACCTTTGCAAATGGCGGGGAATACTTAAGCCGGTATTATGGGTCATGGTTTGAGGCGAACGCGCAAGAATACCTTGCGGAATCAATGACATGTTACTGGAAGGGGATAAAATACCTTGATGAAATGATTAATTATTCCGGCGGTGTATTTGTTGAGAACGGGAGACTTGTTTTGTGCGAGGGCGAATTTCCGCTGACTCATGTTGAAGAGGCATACAGGAACATGCGGGAGGCTCACGATTTATACCGGGGCAAGGAGTTGACGGCAGAGGAGAGATGGAACACGATGCTTGAAATAAACTCCAAGCTCTTCAGGGTGAGAGAGATGCTCTACGGCAGAAATGCAGCGGAACAGCTTATGATGGAGGATGCTCTTGTTGGGGTAAGGGAAGGCCGATACGGATTTGCGAAGCCGTGTGTGTCGCACCGGGGCGGCTTGGAGGCGGCTGAGGGCAGGCAAAGCGGAGTTGAAGTCGGGCGGGGACGGGAGTGGTT
>JAOACV010000162.1 GCA_026417675.1 Verrucomicrobiia bacterium | reverse complement strand
GTTTGAAGTGCGGTTGGTAATAGAGGTGCGGCTCCCAAATGTGTTTCATGCCCGCCGTATCGGCGATCTTGAGACTGCGGTTGCCGCTGGCGGCACGCTCGTCGGCAACACGGATGGAAGCCCCCATGTCTTCGCCGCTGACCTGTGCGGCGCGCGGACGTTCGCCGATGGGCGTGTTCTCAAAACCGTCGCTGATCGGCGCCGGTTTCGGAAGCGAAGGCGCGGCAGGCAGGACGGTCTTGGGGAACTTGCGCTGCTTCGGCAAGCTCGTCCACGCGTGGTCGCCGTAGAGGCCGCACCTGCTCACGTCAATCGGCTGGAATCCAAGTTTCGTGATCGCCGGCGAGTTGGGTCTCAGCCGGAAGTCGCACGCGGCGGCGTTCACAAAAAGCGGGTCGGCGACGATGGAGTTCCGGTCCATGCCTTTGGCCTGCCACGCCTCGAAAGTCATTCCGTAGAACGTCGGCGGCCGGCGGTCGGCACGCCAGAAAAGGTTATAATCCCACTTCGACTGGAAGTCGCTCTGGCCCGCGTCGCGGTTGAGCAACTCGCCTTGAGTAACGTAGCAGATGTTGCGCTCGAAAACGCTGGCCGGCTCCTTCTCGAACTTGTAGCGCCAGATGAGCTGGCGTTCGCAGGCCGCGAAGATGTTGTTGCGGATGTGGTTGCCAAACAGGCCGGTGTTCATGATGCCGCCGCTGGTGGTGTGGTAGCAGACGTTGCCCTCGTCGAGGAACCCGTTGCTGCCGCTGTCGTGATAGATCCCCCACGCCAGCGCCGGCCGTTCGTAGGCAAACACGTCGTGGATGAGGTTGCCGCGCAACACCGCGCCGGTCTGGCGGCCGAGGGTGTAGATGCCGCCCATGTCGCTCATCACGCCTCGGCCGATGTGGTGGATGTGGTTGAACTCGACGGTGTTTCGCAGCGTGCGCGTCGGACAATCGTTCCAGTTCCAGCCGAGCGAGATGCCGGTGTAGTTGCCGCTGTGGATTTCGTTGTGACTGATCCGGTTGTCGCTGCTGTGCGCGACCCAGACGCCGACCGCGCCGGTGTAAACATTCCCGTAGTCGTGAACGTAGTTGTTGTCCACCAGCGTGCGGCTGGTCTCGGCCACGTCGGTCTGGGCCATGCGCTCTTCGCCCACGCGCACTCCGCCGGCGCCCAGGTCAAACAGTCGGTTACGCTGGATGCGGCCCTCCTTGCAGCCGCGCCGGAACCAGATGGCGTAGGTGCCGATGTGCGCGACGGTGCAATCTTCGAGCGCGCAGTCCCGCGCGCCGTCGGCGGCGATGACAGCGGGCACTTCCACGGCCGCCTGGGTGCTGCTGTTGCCTTGCGGCGAGAGCGTCCAGTCCGCGTGCAGGAACGTGATGCCGACAAACCGCAGTCCGTCCACAAATCTGCCTTCGTCCGGCCTGCCCTCGAACCGCGCGAACTCGCCGACGACCGGCGCGACGACCTCCGCTTTGTCCATCCGCTCGCCCGGCTCCGGGTAGTAGCTCAACACGCCGCTGGCGCGGTCGAGATACCATTCGCCCGGCGCGTCGAGTCCCTCGGCCAGATTCTCGATGTAGTAGCGCGCTTCGCGCTCCCAGTGGCCGATGGTCCACCATTCCTTCAGTGGCACGGCCAATTCGACGAGGTTGCTGGCGGTGCAGACCGACTTGATGTGGTGGATCGAGTTTTCCCACGAGGGCATCAGCACGAGGTTCGCATCCGCCAGCCGCGGCCACGGCCGCAGGTCGCCGGGTTTGAATAGGAAAGCCGACTTGTTGCGAACGATCTCCCTGCCGCTGGCGTCACGCAGACTCGGCGCCGGCCCGGCCATGCGCAAGTAGCCGCTGTTGGGAATTCGCGCCCGCTGCCGCCGCCGGCCGTTGACGAAGAGCTGGTTGAAATACCATTGGCCATCGCGCACTTCCGGAATCGTCGCCGTCCACAGCTTGCCGGCGCGCTTGAAGCCGGTGATCCGCCGTCCGCCGTCAATCACCGGTTTCTCGCCCGGCGAGGCGCGATAGACGATGGGATGGGTTTTCGTGCCGGAGTCTTCCGGCGCGAAGACCAGCGGTTGGGCGATGCGATACGTCCCGTCGCGCAGGAAGACGGTCGCGCCGGCCGGTTTCAGTCTCCGGATTTCGTCGCGCGCGCGTTCCACCGTCGCGAACGGCGCCTCTTTCGTGCCGGCATTGGCGTCGTCGCCGTCGGGCGCAACGTAGAGGGTGACTTGCTGCGCGATGGCCGCGCGGCAAGCCAGCCACACCAGCAACACAAGCCGCACGGGGATCCGGCTGGTTTTCCAGGCGATGTCGAAGGAACCGACAAAGCCGCGCCACTGGACGCGCACCGCCTCCTTGCGTCGGCCCAGCAACCTCTTGACCTTTTTTGCGCGCGGGAACATGCGGGCCGGCGATTACATCTTGGTCGCGTGCCGCTGCACTTTCGCCACGGCCTCGACGACATCCTCCATGTCGCGGCGCGAGCCAAGCAGGAGCGACTGGCTGAGCCACAACCCCTCGCTCGCGCAGGCTTTCTCGCAGGCGGGACAACGCACTTTGCCGTAATCAAGATCGGGCCGGGAGTGTGTCCAGCCGGTGTAGGGGCCGAATTGCTTCTGCAGAAACACCGGTTGCTTGTAAAGCGGCAACGGGTAACCCGGCGACACAGGGATGCCCTCGGCCTGCATCGCCGCGATGAAGCGCTCGCGCGGCTTGCCGGCGAAACCGGCCGGGTCGTAGCGGAAGAGATAGAGGTGACAACTGTCCCGCGTGACGAACGCATCGCGCCGCATGGGGCGGATACCGGGAATCTTGGCCAGTTCGCGATCGAGGTAGCGCGCGTTGGCCTCGCGCGTGGCGATTTGTTTCGGCAGCCGCTTGAGCTGCGATAACAATAACGCGCCTTGCATTTCTGTCATGCGATGGTTGCCGCCGAGCAGGTGATGCTCATACCACGCGCTCGCCGCGACGCTGGCGCCGGGGCGCGGCCGCAGCCGGCCGCAGTTGTGGAGCGAGACGACCGTTTCCAGCAGGTCCGCATCCTGGGTGGTGATGAAGCCGCCCTCGCCCGCGGTGAGGTTCTTGGAGGACTGGAAACTGAACACGCCCAGGTCGCCGATGCAGCCGAGGCCCTTGTCTTTCCAACGTCCGCCCCAGCCGTGGCAGGCGTCCTCGATGACCTTGAGGTTGTGTTTGCGCGCAATGGCCAGGATGCGTTCCATGTCACACGCCCGCCCCGCAAAATGCACCGGCATGATCGCCCGCGTCCGCGGCGTGATCGCCGCCTCGATCAAACGCGGATCGAGGTTGTAGGTCTCCGGATCAATGTCCACAAAGACCGGCACGGCGTTGCTCTCAACCACCGCCGTCGCGCTAGCCAGAAACGTGTAGGGCGGCACGATCACCTCGTCGCCTTCGCGGATGCCCGCCGCGATCAGCGCCAGCCGCAGGCCGGTGGTGCCATTGACCACTGCCAGACCGTGGCGCGCGCCTTGGAACTTTGCGAACGCCTCCTCGAACTTCGCCACCACCTTGCCGGTCGTGCGCCCCCAGAGGCCGCTCTCGATCACGCGCGCCACGGCGCGGACATCGGCGCGCGAGAACACCGGCCAGCGCGGGAACGGCTTCGTGCGGACCGGGTTGCCACCGTGAAGTGCAAGCGTGCTCATGAGGCCGGGAACGATTCGTTATGAACTTGGTGTCGGCTCGCCCGGAGCGGGCGGAGGGACATCCGAAGTCGGTTCCGGGCTTGCCACGACCGGCTGCGTCGGTGCGGCGGCTGGCTCGCCCGGCGGCGGGAGCGGCGGGGACGCTGCATCGGCGGCAGGAGCGGGCGGTGCCGCCGTCCCGGCTTCAACCAGTCGCTTGAGCAGCTCGATCCCGGCGCGCACGTCAGCGATCTGCTGCTCGCCGGAAATCTCGCGCTCGATGGTCAGCGGACCCTGATAGCCGATCTCCTTGAGCTTGGCAATGAAGCGATCCATGCCGACGTCGCCCTGGCCCAGCGGCACCTCGACGCCGAGCTTGTCTTTCTCGGTCGGCGGTTTGCCGTCTTTGCAGTGGACGGTGACGACATACTCGGCCAGTTTGCCCAGCGCCTCGATCGGCTCGCCGGAGCCGTAGAGAATCATGTTGGCCGGATCAAAGTTGACGCGGACGTTGGTGCATTTCACATCGGCGATGAAGCGTCGCATCACGTCGGCGGATTCCTGGCCCGTCTCCAGACAAAGCTGCTGGCCGTTGAACCGGCATTCGTCGGCCAGCATCCGCACGGCGCGCACGACGCCGTCGTAAAGCGGGTCGTTCGGGGTTTCCGGCACGCAACCGACGTGCAGCGCAAATCGCGCGATGCCGACCTCGCAGGCGAATTCGCTGAGCTTCTTGGCCTCGTCGAGCCGCTGGGCGCGCAACGCCGGGGGCACCAAACCCACGGTGTCGCGCACGGAGGGAATGTCGCTGTAGTTCTCGCCCTCGAACGCGGCGAACACCGTCACCCACTCGATGCCGGAGCCGCGCAGCAGTTTGGCCAGCGCGCGGCGTTTCGGCGCGCCGGCGATGTCGCTCCAGCGGACGCCGATCTGCCCGACGCTCAAACCGAGGGCTTTCATCGTATTGATCTTTGCTTCCGCTTCCGTGGCCCAAATCATCAGGCCGATCTCAAATGGTTTCATCAATCTCCTTCTCCGCGTTCAGGCGCGAAATCGTTCCGTCCACTCTCGCGCTCCATATTTCTCCGCGCACAGCCTCCGCGCCAAGTCAAAAAGCTCCGGGCCGGGCCGCCAGGCCTCAAAGCGCGCGCCCAACGCCATCTCAAAACCGCGCCGCAGCTCGCCATCGAGCGCGGTTGGCCGCTCCGTATCACGCGCCGCCGGCAGCAGGATCGAGCCTTGATGCAACAGCCCGCGCTTCAACCGGCGTTGCGCCGCACCAGCCACCTTTCGCCCCGCGACCACCACGTCGAACTTCACCGGCCCGTCAAAACATGCGTCCGTCGTCGCAGAGCCGTCACAGGCCGCCAGTTCCGCCGCCCAACCGACGAGCCTCAGCGCCGCCGCCACCGCTTCATGAATGCGGCGGTAACTCTCCACGGTCGCGACCCGCCACAGCGCGTGGCCCGCCGGCACGACGACCGTGTAGGTCGTGTCCCGCGCATGATCCACCAGCCCGCCGCCGGTCGGACGACGCACCAACGGCCGGCCCGGCGCGAGGTCCAGCGAGAACCGCTGAAAAAAACCGATGCTAACCGCCGGCGCGCTCCAACCATAAAGCCGCAACAGCGGCCGGCCACGCTCCGGCGCGGCCCGCAGCAACGCGTCGTCCAACGCCATGTTCATGGCTGGATCGCGCGCCTCATCACGCCAGAAGTCCCAAGTCTCGCTCACAGTGCCACAGCACCTTTCAGCACCATGCGGGTCGAGTCAAGCGCTAGGAGGTCTGCCGGAGGCCAGAGCCTTGAACGTTGCCGCCGTTTGCTCTAACCTGTGATCATCATGCGTTGCCCGACCTCACTTCATCGTCTCCTCTGCGTCCTTCCCATGATCGTCGCGCCGGCCGTCTTTGGCGCGGGCGAGTCCAAGAATCGTCCGAACATCCTCTGGCTCATCGCCGAGGATTTCGGCCCGCACCTCGGCTGCTATGGCACGAAGGAGGTTTGGACGCCGCATCTCGACAAGCTCGCCGCCGAAGGCGTGCGCTACACGCGGGCGTTCACCACCGCGCCGGTCTGTTCGCCGAGCCGGTCGGCATTCATGACCGGCATGTATCAGACCGCCATCGGCGCGCACAACCACCGCTCGCATCGCGACGATGGCTACCGCTTGCCCGACGGCGTGCGCGTGCTGACCGACTGGCTGCGCGAGGCGGGTTACTTCACGGCAAATGTGCGCGAGCTGCCCAAGGGATTCGGGTTCAAGGGCACGGGCAAGACGGACTGGAACTTCACCTACGAGGGCAAACCCTTTGACTCCGACCGCTGGGACGACCTGAAGTCGCACCAGCCGTTCTACGCACAGATCAACCTCTCCGAAACGCATCGCAAGTTTAACGCCCCGAAACGCGCCGATCCGGCGAAGGTCGTCATCCCGCCCTACTATCCCGATCATCCGGTCACGCGCGAAGACTGGGCGGCGTATCTGGACGAGGCGAGCGAACTGGACCGCAAGATCGGCCTCGTCCTGAAGCAGCTCGAAACCGACGGGCTGGCCGAGAACACCGTGGTCATCTTCTTCAGCGACAACGGTCAGGCGCACGTGCGGGGCAAGCAGTTCTGTTACGACAGCGGCCTGCACGTGCCGCTCATCATCCGCTGGCCCAAGGGCGTGCCCACGCCGAAGAACTTCAAGCCGGGCACGGTGGACAGCCAACTGC
>JAOACV010000161.1 GCA_026417675.1 Verrucomicrobiia bacterium | reverse complement strand
GTATTGGACGGATGGTCTGGCGATGTTGAGCGCGGAGATTCGGGATCGCAGTTCGCGGCGAGGCCCGGTGGCTCTTGGCGGTGAATATGCCGGCGAACCGTGGATCGGCCAGATTGACATCGCATTAGCCTTGAGTGTCAGCCATGAACGCTACGGCGGCCAGCCGGCTTGGGAGCCTATCCCGTTTTTTCCGGCGGTTTATCACGGCAAGACCGTGCTGTTTGGCAGCATGGCCGGATTAGTGTATCCGCCCTACGACGAAAAATGGCCGCAAGAACTGGCGCCAACGAATTGTCTGGCGCTCTTGGATCGGAAATTCTCCAAACAATTCTTGCTCGACCACGCCCGCACTTTCGTCTGGGGAATGCAACCGATGCAGGCCAACTTCCTGCCATCGCTGTTGAAGCAACGCTCCGAAGAGATGGACTTCGTAACGCGGATGGTTCGCACCCGCATGAAATCGCTGAAGTATTTACTGCACGGTGTTTGGCTTCGCCCCCCGCCGCTCGATGTGCCGCAAGAAGAAGTTGAGGTCGCCATGGTCGGCACCTACACGCCATTGAAGGAATCCAAGCGGATCTATCCCGTGACCCTCGCCGGCGCATGGCGCGCGCCCGACGGCGACGTGGGCATTGCGCTGGCCAGCATCAGCGATGAAAAGCTTTCGCTGAAACTGCCGGTGGATGTCCGCGCCTATCGCCTGCCGGAGCACTGCGCCATCTATCGGATTGACGAGCACGGACGTCAGCTTGTCGGACGGTTCGATTCTCAGGACCCTGTGCTGAAGCTGGACCTGCCCCCTCGCGGCCTGTGCGTGATGGAGCTTCATGATGCCGGCTCGAAAGGAAACAGATAAGAGGCAAAATCATGGTCGGCAGAATCATGATTTTGCCCCCGATGATTTTGCCCAATAAACGGCCTCATCCGGGACAGCCACACGACGACGGAGAACGGTTATGGACGACGCAAAACGCGAAGCCGAGCATTTCGTGAACAATGAGAAGGCGTTCCATCTTGGCGCGCTGCCGACGGAGCAGTCGCATCCGAAGACACGCGGCTTGGCCGAGGTGATCGCCAAGGACACACGCGCAGGCATCCGCATGCTCCAAGCTGTGGACGAGGACGTGACCGCCGCCGCGCGGCGCGTGTTCGCGTCGGATGAATTCAGGCGGCTCGTTGAATCGCTGACCGCCGCGCTCGATCGTGGCGGTCGCGTCTGCTTCAGCGGCTGCGGCGCGACCGGACGGCTGAGCATTCTGCTGGAGGCGGCGTATCGCGCAGCCCGACGCGACGACGCGGCGCTGAGCATCATGACCGGCGGCGATTACGCGCTGGTGCGGTCGGTGGAGTTCTTCGAGGACTACATGACCTTTGGCCGCCAGCAAGCCATCGAGGCGGGCCTTGGGCGCGGCGACGTGCTGGTGGCGATCACCGAGGGCGGCGAAACGTCGTCGGTGATCGGCACGGCCTGGCAGGCGTTGGAGGCTGGCGCGGAGGTGTTCTTCGCCTTCAACAATCCCGCCAGCGTGCTGGCCGCGCACGTCGAGCGGTCGCGGCGCGTGATCGAGGAGCCGCGCATCGTCAAGCTCGATCTTTCCTCCGGCCCAATGGCCATCGCCGGTTCGACGCGGATGCAGGCGACCACGTGCGAACTGCTGGTCATCGGCGTGGCGCTGGAAATCGCGCTGGGCGGCGGGCAACGAGGCGAAGACTACGCGGCGCGTTTCGCGTCGCTGCTGCGCGACCTTGCTCAGCCGTCCGCCGTGGATGCGATGGCGCGATGGGTGGAGATGGAGGAGTCGCTTTATCGCGGCAAGAACGCCATCACGTATTTCGGCAACGAGTTCCTGCTGGACATCTTCACCGACACCACGGAGCGGGCGCCGACGTTTTCGCTGCCGCCGTTTCGCAAGTGCGACGACACGACCTCGCCGCGATCAATGGCGTTTGCGAAGAATCCGCTCTTTTCGACCGCCGAGACTTGGCGGCGCATGCTTGGCCGCGAGCCGCGCTGTCTCACATGGGATACGACGCTCTACCAGCGGATGGGCGCGGCCGAGCGCATCTGGCGGAACCCGCCGGTGCTGAACCGCGCGGAGCTGTTCAAGTTCCTCGTTGGCAACGAGGACGATCCCTCGCGCTACTCGGCGCCCGGCGATTGCGCGGCGTTGGTGCTGGTAGGCGAGGAGACCGCCCGTAGCCGCCGACGTGAGGAGGCGGAAGAGTTGTCATCTGCCACAAGTCCGCCTCCTTGCGTCGGCGGCTACAATTTGTTCGAAGCGTTTACTGCGGCGGCGGCGAAGTTCCCGGAGCGTGCGGCGCTGGCGGTGGGGCCGACGGCGCCAGCCGGCGACGCCTGCCACATCGGTTGCGAGTTGCCGTCATCGCCGATCAAGCTTTGGGACCATCTCGCCATCAAGCTCGTGCTCAACACCATCTCCACAGCCACCGCCGCGCGGCTGGGCCGCGTCGTAAGCAACTGGATGGCCTATGTGGAGACCAGCAACAAAAAACTGATTGATCGCGGCACGCGACTGGTGGCGGAACTGGCCGGCTTGGACTACGCCGAAGCGTGCTATGAGTTGCACAAGAGCCGCGCCCAGCTCGCGCAGACGCCCGTGGTCGCCGGCGAGCGCCTGTCGCCAGTGGCGGTGACACTGGAGCGCATCCGCCAGCGTAGAAGCGCAGCAAAGTCATGAGCCGCAAAGCATGCGAACGGATCGAGAATGAAAACCAACACAGACTCTATCAAACCGTGGCACTGGAGCCGTTGGCTCCCAAGGAGGGGCGGTTTGCAACCGCCCCATCAAGGCAACGACTTCACGTGGGCAGTGTGGATTGCCATGAAGAACTTTGTTGCGGCGGAGATTACAAACCGCCGCTCCTTGGCATGTTTGCTCATCGCGGTGGTTTCGTGCGCTCACGCCGTCGAGTCGCCGAAGCTGATCGCACCGTGGACGCCGGTGACGTTGAGGACCAACGCGACCGGCGTCGAAGTCGGCGTCTGGGGGCGAACGCACAAGCTCGCCAGCGTGCTGCCTAGCTCGATTGTCACAGTGGGCGGCGAGATTCTGGCCACGCCGATCCGGCTCGTTGGCAAGGTCAGCGGCAAGCCGATCGAATGGAAACGCGGCGGCAACTTCGTGTTCCACGCCGACAAATCGCACGCTATTGTCACCGGCTGGCAGGCGGGCGATGAGCTTATCGTCAACACCACCACGCGGATCGAGTTCGACGGCATGATGCGCGTGGACCTTGTCGTGCTGCCTCAGCGCAAAATGACGCCGAAGTTGGAACAACTCTGGCTGGAGGTGCCGATCAGGCGCGAGCGCGCCACGCTGTTCCACTACTTCCCCGGCCAGTGGGGCAAAGCGAAGAACAGCGGCGAGTTGCCGGAAACGGGCCTCGTGCTGGGCTTCAAGCCGTTCGTGTGGCTTGGCAACGAGGACAGCGGGCTGGGCTGGTTTGCCGAGTCGGACAAAGGCTGGCAGCCGCAGGCCGCCGACCGCGTCATCGAGGCGATCCCACAGGGGCATGAGGTCTTGCTGCGCGTGCGGTTGCTGGAACAAGGACTCGCGGTTTCCAAACCGCCACACCCGGTCGCGGTGAAGCTGCCGATCACGTTCACGTTTGGTTTTCAGGCGACGCCGGTGAAACCGTGGCCGAAGAATTTCCACGAGTGGCGCATCTGGCACGTGCCGCAACTCGGCGTCGGCGCGACGCTGCCGATCCCGAAGGAGTGGTGGCTGTGCCATCGCGCGTTCCCCGACCGCAACCCGATCGCCGTGCTCGACCGCGGCGCAAAGCTCGGCGCGAGGACGGCGGTGTTTCACGAAGATTGGATTCCGATCCAAAACTACCCGGTGACGTTCCCGGAGGATGAGTTCAGGCGCATCGTTCGCGCGTGTCATCAGCGCGGCATGAAGGTGCTCGTCTATCACGGCTACGAGTTCTCGTCGCTCGCGCCGGAATGGGCCGAGTTGCACGACGAGATTCTGGTGAAGAACGCCAAGGGCAGCGTCACAGGCGGCTGGTATCGCCATCCGGAGCAGCGCGACTATGTGGTCTGTTACAACAGCGTCTGGCGCGAGCGGCTCGCCGACGGCATCGAGCGCGCGATGAAACGCTACGGTTTCGACGGCCTCTATCTCGACGGCACCGTCGAGCCGTGGGCTTGCTGCAACGAACGGCACGGCTGCGGCTACCGCGCCGCCGACGGCACACTGCGGCCAACGTATCCGATCTTCGGCGTGCGGCAGTTCATGCAACGGCTCTACGGCATGGTGCATCCGCGCGGCGGCCTCATCAGCGCCCACCAAAGCACCTGCTGCGTAACGCCGACGCTCGGGTTCGCCGATGCGTATTGGGACGGCGAGCAGTTCGCCGGCGGCGAGTTGTCCGGCGACCCGCTCAAGGCGTTGCCGCTAGACGCGTTTCGCGCCGAGTTCATGGGTCGGAACTACGGCGTGCCGAGCGAGTTCCTGTGCTACGAGCGCCCGCCGCAATGGACGTTCGACCACGCGCTCGCGTTCTCAATGCTGCACGATGTCCGCGTGCGCCCCTGCGGCCTAGCCGCGCTGGAGAAAATGTCGCCCATCTGGAACGTGATGACCCGCTTCGGCGTCGGCAAGGCCGAGTGGCATCCGTATTGGGAACCGAAGCCGCTCGCGACCGCGCAGCCAGCCTCGGTGAAAGTGAGCCTCTACGCGCGCCCCGGCGCGAAGGGCAAAGGCGGCCGCGCACTGCTGGTGGTCTCAAACCTTTCCGCCGACCAACCCGCGACCGCGCAGGTGACGTTGGACTTCAACCGCATCGGCATGTCAGGCAAGTCCGCCACCGACGCCCTGACTCGCGAACCGCTGCAATGCGCCGACGGCAAACTGACCGTCCCCCTCCAGCCAATGCGGATGCGGATGGCGTGGGTGGAATGAACTTCGCGATGTCTTGGTTCAGCGTCAATTGGAAAAGAGGGGCTGAGCAGTTAGGGAGAGGGGCAGGGGAGGGTTGATGCGTTTGAGTTTCCTTTGTTCTCGGGCCTGTTGCAGTTTTCGATCCCGCTCGGCAAAGGTGGCCTGCGCCTTGCCGGCCAGTTTGTCGGCGGGGGTGATGTAACCCAGCGCGCTATGGAGACGCACCTGGTTGTAGTGGTCCACGAACTTGGCGATGATCCGTCGCGCGTCCTCCAAGTTCAACGGCGTGCCGGGTCGGATACAATCGGCTTTGAGGGTCTGGTGCCAACGCTCGATCTTGCCGTTGCTCTGGGGGTGGTAGGGCGCGGTGCGCACATGGGTCAGTCCGGCCAGGCGGATGAACTCCTTGAAGGGGCGGGCGATGAACTGCGGCCCGTTGTCGGAGATGATGCGCGGCCGCGCCGACGGATACTTTTCCAGCGCCCGTTGCAGGATGGCTTCCACGTCGGCTTCGGTCATCGCTTCGCGCACTTCCCAGTGGAGGAGGGCCCGGCTGCAGCCGTCCAACACGCTGCACAGATAGTAGAAGGTGCCGCAGAGGTTGAGGTAGCTGATGTCCACGTGCCAATGCTCATGAGGCGCCAACGGCTGTTGGAACCCCGGACCGTTGCGGGAAGGTTTCAGCGGGCCACGGCCGATCAGCCCCTTTTCCAACAGCACCCGGTAGGTGCTGGAGGGACTGACCGCCACGATATCGCGGTCCAGCATCATGAAGGTCAGCCGCCGGTAGCCTTCCAGCGGATACTGCCGGGCAAACTCCACGATGGCGGCCTTCTCCCACTCCTCCAGCCAGTGGTCGCGCGGCACCGGCGCGTGGTGCTCGTTAGCCTGGCCGTAGCGGTCACGCCACTGGTAATACTTGCTGCGGCCCAGCCCCAGCCAGGCTACCAGCCGCAGCGGGGAGAGTTCCGCGCGCGCCGACCAGTGCTTGATGAAGTCTACAATCATGTCGCCTGTGTCATGCGGCACCCAGCAGCCGCTCAGCTCTGGCCAGACTCTTTTTTTGTGCGCACCATCTCCTCCATGATCTCAGCGATGACCTGGTCCTTGACCTGGAGCTTTTCTTCCAGCCGGGCGATGGTCTGCTGGGCCTTGTCCGCCCCACGAGCACGGGAGGGTTGTGTGAAGGCCGCCGCGCCGTTCTCGAAGAACTCCTGCTGCCAACGATAGAAGACCGAGGGCTGGATCTGATGCTTTGGGCACAGATCGGAGATCGGCACGTGCTCGACCAAATGCTGGCGCAAGATGGCGACCTTCTGTTCGGTGGTGAAGTGGCGTCGGTGGTGGTGGTCTGGTTGGTCCATGGGGCTCCTTTCGTCGCCCCACTCCCTAACTCACCCGCTCGCCTTTTCCAATTCCGTCTGAAGCATGACAGGCTGGGTCTGTGGGCAAC
>JAOACV010000160.1:1882-6364 GCA_026417675.1 Verrucomicrobiia bacterium | reverse complement strand
GCTCAAGACAAACGGCGCGAGTTTCGGTTCGCCGAGAAGCCAGCGGCAGATGTCCACCTGATGAATGCCTTGATTGCCAAGGTCGCCGCCCCCGTAGGCCCAGAACCAGTGCCAATCGTAGTGAACCGGGCCGAACTTCGGATTGTTCCGTCGCGGCGGCGTCAACGGCGCGGGGCCGCACCAGAGGTCATAGTCAATTTCCTTCGGGATCGGCTGCGGGCCGGAGGTCTTGCCGATGCTGGGGCGGGGCTTGTAGCAAAGACCGCGCGCCCACTTGATCTTGCCGAGGTTGCCCTCGCGGATGTATTGGAAGACCTGCTGCAACGCCTCGTCGGAACGCGACTGGGTCCCATGCTGGACGATGCGCTTGTATTTCGCCGCCGCCTCGACGAGCTTGCGGCCTTCCCACACGTTGTGGCAGCAGGGTTTTTCAACGTAAACGTCCTTGCCGGCTTGACACGCCCAAATGGCCATCAGCGCGTGCCAGTGGTTCGGCGTGGCAATGACCACCGCGTCAATGCTTTTGTCCTCCATCAGCTTGCGGTAGTCGCGATACGTCGCGGGCTTCGCGTCCTTCTTGGCGAGTTTTTCGGCTTCGCGATCAAGGATGGTGCTGTCCACGTCGCAAAGCGCGGCGACCTGCACATTGGAGAGCGTGTGGAACATGCTGATGTGCTGCGCGCCTTTGCCGCGACAACCGGCGACGGCGACGCGAATGGTTTCGTTGGGGCTGCCGCCCTTGCTCGCGGCGGCGCCATAGACGGTGCCTCGAGCGAAGACCGCGGCGCTACCGGTGAGGATGGAGGATTTCAGGAAATCTCTGCGAGTCCAATTGTTCATGGTTTGACCTTTGGTTGAATGTTGACGGGCCGGGAGATTACCAAACTTCCGAAAATCCCGGCAAGTGAAAGAAGAAACAACAAGAGAAACGCCGCGCGCGCCCGGAGCGTTCAGGACCGCGGTATGAGCGCAACGGGGCGGATGGGGCTGCCGGATCCTCGCTTGATTTTCAGCGGCAGGGCGATGAACAGACAGCGGGGCGGCAGTTTGTCGAGGTTGGTCAACTCCTCGATGATGAGGATGCCGCGCGGCAACCAGTAGGTTGTGTGGCCCCAGCTCGGACCGGCGACGCCGTCTTTGAGGGGCGTGTCCACAGCGATGGTGTCGGCGCCCACCGCCCTCACGCCGCGGTCGGCGAGCAGTTTGACGGCGCTCTCGTCGAGGCCCGGCGCGTTGGTGGCGTAGAACTGCGCGGCGCGGTCGGCGCGCCAGTGTCGCATCCAGCCAAAGTGCAGCAGGGCGATCTCGCCTTCGCCGGCGCGCTCGTTGTGCGCGCGTTCCCATCCGAGGAGATCGTCCGCGGACAACAGGTCGCCCGGGCCGAGGTTGCGCGGGGCGACGTTATACACCACCGCCGGAGCAATGAGCGCGCCGGGCGGCAGTGTGTCCACGGTGTCTGCCTTGCGCTCCGGCAGCATGTGCGCGGGCACGTCCACGTGCGCGCCGGTGTGCTCGGCTAGGCTGAGCGTCTGGCAGTAGTAGCCGTCGTGCTCGTGAGTGACCGTCGGGTCAATAACCAGATGCGGGTGCGTTGGCCAGCGCGGGATGCCCCGTTCCAGGGTAGGCGAGAGGTCCACGACTTCGAATCGCGCCAGCATTTCGCTCAGATCGGCAACAGTGGGGTTCATAACACTTGGGACAGTCTATCACGCCACGAAACAGACGGCACTCTGCGACATCTCCTGGAATGCCGGTTGCAGCAACGGGAGAAGGGCGCTTCAGAGCGCGCGCCAAATCTGCCATGCCCACACGATCGGCAAGACGGCCGCGAAGCCGATGCCGGACCAGCGCCACCAGCGGCGGTTTCGGATCAGCCACAGGCGCGCGGTGAAAAGCGACTGGGCGGCGTCGGCCATCAGGGCGAGCATGGCGAGGAACAACAGCGCGCCCGCCGGTTGTGCGCGCATGGCGTCACCAAACCGGCCGTGGGCCGCGTAGCAGAAAGCGTGTGTGAAGCCGCAGGTGGGGCATGGCAGCGCGCGGCGGAACAGAAGACCGGACGCCACCTTGAAGCCGCAAGGCGGCAGCCGCCAGCGGCCGTTCGCGCCCCAGCCGTCCGCGTCAGGCGAGAACGTCCACGCGGCGGCCAGCACCGCCAAACCACCGGCGAGCACAGCCACGGCCGCGAAGTTCTGCTTGCACCATTGCACGCGGCTACGATACACAGAGCGCGCCCCGGCGAAAAACGATTTTGTGGAGCCACTGTTTTCGGCACGCATGGACCTGAAAGAATATCTCAACGACCGGCTGCGGATGGTGGATGCAGCGCTCCATCGCGCGCTGCCGCCCGCCTCCGCCAAGCCCGCCACGATTCACAAGGCGATGCGCTATTCGCTCTTCGCGGGCGGCAAACGGCTGCGGCCGATCCTGGTGCTGGCCGCCTGCGAGGCGGTCGGCGGCCGGTTGCGCGACGCGATGCCCTCGGCTTGCGCGGTGGAGATGATCCATACTTACTCGCTCATCCACGACGATCTGCCGGCGATGGACAACGACGATTTCCGGCGCGGCAAGCCCACCTCGCACAAGGTCTTCGGCGAGGGCATCGCGATTCTGGCGGGCGACGGCTTGTTGACGCAGGCTTTCGAGGTGATCGCGCAGACGCCGCGGCAGCGCCGCTACGGCACGGCGGAGTTCGTGCGGGAGCTGGCGCACGCGGCGGGCAGCCTGGAACTGATCGCAGGCCAGGTAGCCGACCTCGAGGGCGAGGGTCGCAAGGTGTCGCTCAACGAGTTGCGCTACATCCACGCGCACAAGACGGCGGCGCTGATTCGGTGTTGCTGCCGGCTGGGCGCGATGGCGGGCAACGCGATACCGCCCAAGCTCAAGGCGCTAACGGCCTACGGCCACGCCTTGGGCGTGACCTTTCAGATCATTGACGACATCCTCGACGTGACGGCCACGAGCGAGCAGCTCGGCAAGACCGCCGGTAAGGACGCGAAGTCCCGGAAAGCCACCTACCCCGCACTGCTGGGCTTGGAGCGTTCACGCGCCGAGGCGGCGCGCTGGACGCGCAAGACGTTTGCGGCCATCGCCGGTCTTGGCGAGGCAGCGGAACCGTTGCGCGCGCTGGCGGACTATTTGTTGAACCGCACACATTGAGCGCGGTGTCCGACGGCTTGAGAGGGGTTGGGAAGCCTCTCCGGCGCCGAAATCGAAATGACCGGTGGATTGACGATGCCGAGCGTTCGCTGGAGTGCATCCATCAAACGTTTCACCGCGACGGGGATGTTGTCAGGCGTGCCGGCGATCTCATCGCCGAAAGTCACGAGGCGGGCGGCGGGGTTGCGCCCCTCGCTGCCGACGCCGCCCATGCCGCCGCCGGGGCCGACGCGATGCAGGACGCGGTCGTCGGGGGTAATGTTGGCGAGCGTCAGGCCGTCCGGACGGAATTTTGCGCCCCACGATGTGCCTCCGCGCGCCTCGCTCAACTCGCCGGGCTTCGGCACATTGCCCGTCGCGCCATCGGAGGACAGGTATTTGCCCGGCGCGGCGTTCGCTGCGGCAACGACACCGTCGGGTTCACATCGAGCACGTAGCCTTCATCACCGAGTTCCGGCGCCACCTTCAGCCCGCGCTGCTCGCACGCCGCGCGCACGCTTGCGTCGCGGCTGGGGATGCCGATCAGGATGAGCCGCTTGCCCTTCGCGGGCAGCTTCACGCCCCAGAGCATCCACAGGTCTTCCCGCAACGTCTCGAAGGCGAATTGGTCCTGCTCATCGTCCGGCTTGCCGAGCGCGCGGGCAGCGTTGGAATTCAGAACGAAATCTGCGCCGGTCGCGACGACTTCGCGAGGCTGGGGGATGATTTTCAGATTGGACGCGGCGCTGATGCCGCCCGCGGCGAAAGCGAAGAACGCAACAAGCGCACCGCGCGGCAGCGCCGGCATCCAAGGCGGAGCGTATTCCCCAAGCGCGCTTGCGGTCGTGCCGCGGCGGCCACATCGCGTTCGGAGAACGCGATCCACCTGTTCGCAGAATCGTCGCAGCCAAGTGCGAAGCGTTGGCCCGGCAAGACAATGACCCCGACAAGACATGGCGCTCTCTCCTCTTGACTAACGCTCCAACGTCACCGCCGCCAGCACCGGCGAGGCGGGCGTGCCGAGGTCGCGAAAAACAATGCGCTCCACGCGCACGGGCCGCAGTGTGACGCCGAGCACGTTCAGATGCCACGGATCGCCGCGCAGACCGGCGAACACCTCGCCGGCCGACGGCGGCGCGGCCCATTCGTCCGCGGTGCGGCCGGTGATCAGTGGCACAGTTTGCGTCTGACCGTCGCCGTAGTGAATGACGTATTCGGCGACCGCGCCCCATTCACCGACACCTTCATCGTCGGACTTCCAACCATGCACGTTGCCGAGGAAGAACAGTCGGCGGCCTTGGTGGCCCACGGGAATCTCCACCTCGCGCGGGAACCGGCTGCTGG
>JAOACV010000160.1:0-1872 GCA_026417675.1 Verrucomicrobiia bacterium | reverse complement strand
CCGCCGTTCTGCACCGGGTCGAGGATGCGGAACGGCACGCCAGCGACCTCCTGCACGCCCGTCCGCAGCCCGGTGAACAAAAACTTGCCCGGATTCCTCGTGCCGAAAGGCGCGGTGAACGGATCGGTGTTGGCTGCCTTGGACACATCGAGCAGTTCGCAGCGCGCGGCGGGCAACGGCTCGGCCAGCGGCAGCGCAACGAGGCCGGGAATCGGTTTCGGCGGCGGCGGCATCTGCGGGCGGTAGAGCGCGACCACGCGGTCAAAGTCCCACCGCACTTTTTGGTCCGGCCGATGGACGATCTCCACGCCGCGCAGGGCCTTTCGCAGCGGACGCGACTGCGGCAGGTGGATGACGACTTTCTTCGGCGGGTTGCGTTTCGGCGGCATGAACGTCACGTCCACGCCGTTTTTCGTCCCGCGCGCGACGAGGCTGACCTCGCCGAACCACGTCGGCGCGCGCTCGACGCGAATCTCGCGGCCCTCCTCCAGCCACCGGTCCGGCACGGCTTTCAGCAGGTGCAGTTGGTCATGCTCTTCGTGGACGAGCATGTGGCGCAGCAGGATGGCGTAGTTGCAGGCGCCGGTGACGTGCGGGATCGTCTCGTTCCACGCCTTGCGCCGTTTGTAGTAGATGCCTTCCGGGAAGGCGTGCGCGGCTGTGGAGTGCAGCAGATACCAGTAAAAATCCTCCACGACCTGCGCGTCGTCGCCGCGGACGAGGTCGCTCATCGTGGTGTAGGCGCCCATGTAGGGATGAATGGCCTCCACCTTGCCGCCGCCCTTCCATTGGATGGTGCCCTCGATGAAACCGCCGGCGAATTCCTTGCGGACGTGGCGGCTCAGCGCGCCCACGCGCGGGTCGTTGCGATCAAAAAGTTCGGTCGGCCAGAGCGTTTCGGTGTTGCCCCAATGCGTGCCCGCCTTCTCCCAACTCGGCGGCAAATGCGGCAGGCCCGTCCGCTTCCATGCGGCGTCAATCGCGGCGCGATACAATGTCGCTTCGCGCAGCAGTTCCTCAGCCTGCGCCGCATGGCCGAGGATGCGCGCCGCGTCGGCGGTGCAGAGCAGGCCGCGCAGGTTCCACAGGTCGTAGCCAACGATGTGGTGTTTGCCGTCCCACAGGAACTCGCCGTCGGCGGGCGCGGTGGGGAGCAAACCCGCAAACGGCGAGTCGGCGGGCGCCAGACGGCGGGCTTGCATCGTCCACTCCGCCGCGGGGCGCATCTGCGGATAGACTCGCGTGAGGAACTTTTTCTCCGCTGTGAGCTTGTAATATTGCCATAGGGTCCAAACCGCCTGACCGTTCGCGTCGAACTGGTTTTTCTGCGACTCGAACCGGCCGTCGGGGCGCTGGCGTTTCAGGTAGAACTCGATGGCCTTTGCAGCAGCGTCGAACAAGCCGGCCTCCTCCAGCTCCATCACCTGATAAGCGCCGTCGCGGATGTAGAACGTGTCGTAGAACCCCTCCCCGCCATGCACCTCGCCGTGGTCGTTGGCGATGAGCTGGCAGACGTGCGCGGCCAGCAACGCTTCCGAAGCCTTTCGGCACGGCACCTCGATGCGAGCCGCGCGTCGCATCACACCCTGCCAATACTCCGCCGCGCGCTTGCGCCAGAGCGCCGCATCGGCCTTGTCGTAGGCGGCGGCATCGGCCACGGGGAAAAACGGGTAACGCGCCACGCCCTCGGCGGACTGGCCGGGCGCGAGCGTCCACGACCACGCGTAACTCCGCGTGTGCGTCTGCTCGCTCTTCGATTCCGCTTGCGGCTCCGGATGCCTGGCGACCTTGAGATTGGGATTGGGGCGCACCTCCGCCCGCGCCTCGGCCGGCTGCGGCGATGTGTTGGTGGCTTTGACCGAAATCCAGTTG
>JAOACV010000015.1 GCA_026417675.1 Verrucomicrobiia bacterium | reverse complement strand
GTTCCTCGATCTTCGACAGGAACCGGTCTTTGTTCTCCAGGCACTCGGCCAGCACCAGCCACGTCAGCCGTTGCCGGCGATTGAAGGCGACGTTCTGCCAGCGGCTGCGGTTGCCGGTGCGCGAGAAGTCGAGGTAAAGGTCGTCCGGCTGGTCGGGCAACGGCTGCGACGAGATCTCTTCGGCGCGCTTGACGATGGCCCGTCGGCTCGCGTTCGCCGCAAACCGCTCCCACGCTGCGCGATCGCCGATGGGCCGGCCGACGCCCTGCGGCCGTTCGGGCAGCATCGCGGCGATGGCCCGGATGCGCTCCGGGTCGAGACCGTCCGCGGAAGGCGCGGCGGCGCGCGTCGGTTTGGCCGGTTTCTTGGGCGACGCGCAGCACGCCGTGTCGCCGCCGCAGATGAGAAAAGTCAGCGCCGTCAGCCAGACGGCGGAACGTTGAACTGAGATCATCATGCGGTCTTTTTTACCGCCGCCAAGGGCGCGAATGCACGCGAATTGTGCGGTCAGACCGCGCTCATCTGCCTGAGCTTCCTGCACGGGGCGAAACGTTCGCCCAGTTGATCCGTCAGGGATTCGAGCTGCGTGAGAACCTCGCGCAGTCCGAGATCATGGGCATACTTCAGCACCCCGCCGCGAAAATCAGGGAAGCCGGTGCCGAGGACCATGGCGACATCCACGTCGGATTCGCGCAGGGCGATGCCTTCCTCCAAAACGCGAAACGCCTCGGCGACCATCCGCAGAATGAGCCGTTGGGTGATTTCTTCCGCGCTGACGGGGCGCGGTGGGCGGCCGGATTCTTGTTGCGTTTGGGCGATGATTTCTTGCGCGGCCGGGTTTGGGTGCGGGGCGTGGTCGCCCTTCTCGTAGCGATACACGCCGGCGCCTTTCTTCTGGCCAACCATGCCGCGTTGGACCAGCGCGGTGGCGATCGGCGAGAGGCAGCCGTGGTGGGGGAACGCCGCGCTCAACACCGCGTCGGTGTGGACGAGGATGTCTATGCCCGCCATGTCAATCAACGTCAGCGGCCCCATCGGGTAACCGAACGCAACCATTGCGCGATCAATCGCCGCCGCGTCCGCGCCGTCCTCCAGCAGCCAGAACGCCTCCTTGACGTAGGGCAGGAAGATGCGGTTGACAATGAACCCCTCGCGGTTGCGCACGAGCACGGGCGTCTTGCGCAGCGTTTTGGCGAACCGCATGGCCGTCGCGACGACCTCCGGGGAGGTGGCGGGGCGGCGGATGACCTCCAGCAGCGGCATGTGATGCGCCGGGTTGAAGAAATGCAGGCCGATCAGGCGTTGCGGCCGGCGCAGACTTTCCGCCAACGCGTCGAGGGACAGCGTGGATGTGTTGGTGGCAAGAATGGCGTCATCGCTGATGACGCCCTCGACGGCGCCGAGGACGGTGCTTTTGACCGCCAGCTCTTCAAACACCGCCTCAATCACCAGGTCCGCCTTGGCCAGGTCGTCCGAGTCCGTCGTCACGGTCAGCAGCTTCAGCGCCGCCTCAAGCCGTTCCGCCGGGAGCCGACCCTGCGCAACGCGTTTCTGGAGCGAGTCGCGTATCCGTTCCTGGCCCTTCTGCAACGCCGCCGTGTTCTCATCCGTCACGATGACGGGCAAGCCCGCCTGAATGACGGCCTGCGCGATGCCCGCGCCCATGGACCCCATGCCGATGACACCGACGCGGTTGACGGGGCGCGCCGGCGTCTTGGCCAGCTCCGGCGCCTTGCCCGTCTCGCGCGTGGCGAGGAAAACATAAATCTTGTTGCGCGTCGCCAGCGTCTCCATGCAGCGCGCGAAAGCCTCCTGTTCCTTGCGCAAGCCGGCTTCGAACGACTCGGTCAGTCCCGTCCGGACGGCCTCGACGATGAGCGCAGGCGCGACAATCTCCGGCCGCGCCTTCTTCAGTTGCTCGCGGGCCTTCTCGAACGCAGCTTCTTTGGCCGCGGGGTCCAGAATCTTCTCCTTGCGGTCGCGCGTCTTTCGCGGCGCGGCGCAGGTTTCGCCGGGGCCCGGCCTCAACAAGTCGGCCGCGCACGCGATCAACTCGTCGCCGTCGCTGACGGCATCCACCAAGCCGAGCGCCAGCGCCTTCGCAGCGTCGAGCGGTTTGGCGGTGAGCAGCATCGTCAGGGCGGCCTCGACGCCGATGAGCCGCGGCAGACGCTGCGTGCCGCCGGCGCCGGGGTTGATGCCGAGGTTGACCTCCGGCATGCTGAACAGCGCGCCGCGCTCGCAGACGCGGTAGTGGCAGGCCATCGCCAGTTCCAACGCGCCGCCCATGACCTTGCCCGCGACCGCGGCGGCGACGGGTTTGGCGGAATCCTCGATCTCCTGGAAGGCTTCCTGGAAAAGACGCGAGACGCGCACGGCGTCGTCGGCGCACTTGATGTTGCGGAAAAGTTCCACGTCCGCGCCGGCGCTGAAGTGTTCCGCCGAACCGGTGATGATGATGCCGCCGACGCGGGGGTCGTCCTGGGCCTGGCCAATCGCCGCGCGGAGTTCCTCCAGCATCGTCAACGTGATGGCGTTCACCGGCGGCGCGTTAAGCCGCAGGATGCACAGCCCGTTGGAGATGCTGTAGCCGGGAGTCGTCATGAGTCGCGAACGGGGTTCATGCGCGCTCGGCGGAATGGAAAACCTCGCCTCGCTGCCTACATCGCCGCACGAGCGCGACGTTGGCGCAGCAGTTCCAGCGATCGCGCGCAAATCTCCCGCGGCGCGCCGTTGGCCGAGACGCTGATGAGCAAGTTGCGGCGGGTGTAGAACTCCACCAGCGGGGCGGTGCTGCGGTTGTAGGCTTCGAGGCGGACGCGGACGGATTCAGGACGGTCGTCCTCGCGCTGATAGAGCGCGACGCCACATTTGTCGCAGAGGCCTTCCTTTTTCGGCGGCAGGGCGCTCACATGGTAGTTGGCCTTGCACTGGGGGCAGGTGCGCCGGCCGCTGATGCGCACGATGACTTCTTCCGTCGGCAGTTCGTAGCTGAGAACGCCGTCGAGTTTGAGACCGCGCTGCTGCATCATCGCGTCGAGGGCCTCCGCCTGGGCCACCGTGCGGGGAAAACCGTCGAGCAAAAACCCGCCCTCGCACTGAAGACAGTCGAGCCGCTCGCGGACCATGTCCACGACGGTCGTGTCGGGAACGAGTTCGCCGCGTTTCATGTATTCGAGCGCGGCCTCAAGCGCCGGGCTGCGCTCCGCGGGGGCGAGCGATTTGGCGGCGCGGAAGATGTCGCCGGTGGACAGGTGGCAGGCGCCCAGGGCGTCGCAGAGCAGTTCGGCCTGGGTGCCTTTGCCAACGCCGGGCGCGCCGAGGAGGACCAGCCGGTAAGGGTCGGCCTGTTTGGGCGGTTTGTTCTGACACTGGGCGTTGCCACCCTTGAGCCATGCGGCTCGATCACACGGTTGCTTCATTGAGATAGTCTTCTCCTTCGTCTAGCTGTTCACGATCCGGTTTGGTTGCCAATGGGCCGCGAGCATCACCGAGCGCGGCCACGAAATCAAGCTTGCGCCCGCAGGTGGACGCGGCTTTCGCGCGCGGCCCGACCAATTCCAAGGCTGGTAGCGGGCGGTTGCCGGTTTATCTCAAGGGCAGGAAAACGACGCGGTTGGCAAGTTCCTTCGGTTCACAAACCTTCGCCAGCAATTCGAGGTCCTCTATGGTCTGCCCGACAGTGATGTGTTGCTGGTGAGCGTAAACGACACCGGCGAAAGCCAATCCCTTGCGTTGCCGCGCCGCCGCCTCTGCCAGCAAATCGTCATCTTGGGTAAACAACACGCGGCCCAGCGCCAAGGCGCGGTCGAGGAGTTCGGGGTCATCAAGTCGTTCCGCGCCGTCTTCCTGAGCCGTTAACACCTCCACGCCGCGCAAGCGCAGGCCGGTCGTAACCGGCTTGCGCACGTGCACGTCCATGTAGAGCCGCAGGCTCATGCCCGCTTCAGTCGCGCACGCAACGTTTTTCGCGAAAGGGTGGTCCCGACTTTCTGCCGGAGGTCACTCACACGCTGGCGGCGCCGCTCCAGATCATGCTCCAACTCAGCCTGATGGTCGTAGTAATAGGCGAAGGCCGCGTGGATTTGGGCCAGCGAGAGATGCGGGTGCTGGAGGTGGATTTCCTCGGCACTGTGGCCGTAAGCAAGGTGATCGAGGATCACCTCGACAACTTTCACCTTCGTGTCGTCCACCCAAGCCACGCCGTTTTTATCCACACGGATATGAGTCGTTGGTTCAACTGCAATCATGTGCGAGAATTTAGGGCTTTGTGATCGAAAACACAACGGCGCAAACAAGAGCGTTTCCGCGCCACGCTTCACACGCAGAAGATGGTCAGCTTCTTGGGGCCGTGGGCGCCGAGCACGAGGATGCGCTCGATATCGCCGGTGCGGCTGGGGCCGGTGATCAAGCAGAGCAAGCTGGGATAATTGTCCGCGTATTTCCGTTTCAACAGCGCGTAGGCGGCGGGCAGATCGGGCAGCAGTTGCTCGCGGCGAGCCAGCACGACATGGTGCGGCGGCAGGATGGACAACGCGCGGCCGCCGGCGCTGCGGCTGGTGACGAGCACGCTGCCGGTTTGGGCGATGAGCGCGTCGCATTCCGTGATGCCGGCGTCGCAGNTTTCGAGTTCCTGAACGTCGTAGCCGTCGTCGGTCGTGCAAACGGGAAGGGTGAGCGCGGCCACAGCGGCGTCAGTCAGTTCACCTTTGTGTGCGGCGATCTTCTTCCAGCCTTCGGCGTCGGCGATGGCCTTGAGTTGCGTGAAGGCTTCGTTGCGGCCTGCGACGAGACGGAAGTCGGTTTTCAGCTCCACGGAGTTGGCGCGGAAGAGTTCGACCTGTTGCTCGAAGGTCGCCCCGACGGCGGGCAGCCAGCGCGGGATGGTCTTGGCCGCCTCGGCTTCACTGACTTCGCCCATCGGGTGGTCGTGCGCGCCGGGCGGGGGCGCGGGCGCGCGCAACGCCTCGCGGATGCGGCTCAGGATGTTTTCTCGTTCGCTCATCGGCGGCTCCGCCAGTATTCCTTGAAAGTTTGACGGGGGATCCTCGGCAGGTCGCGCGATTGGGTCCACGCGCGGGCGGGATCGAGCGGCGTGCCTTTGATCAACGGATGGAAGACTTGGCCGAGGCGGCCGAGGGGCTTGGTCAGTTTGTAAAGCCACGGACGGTTGAAAATGAATGCGAACAGGTCGAACGCGATCTTCTCCCACCAAACCGGTTTCGCGCGGACGGCGTTGCGTCGGTTCTGCAGCAAGTGATGGTGAAGGCAAATCTTCACCGGGCAGGAGGCGGTGCAGGCGCCGCAGAGCGAGGAGGCGAAGGAGAGATGTTTCCACTCCAACAAGCCTCGCAGGTGTGGCGTGATGACCGAGCCGACGGGGCCGGGGTAGGTCGTGCCGTAAGTGTGGCCGCCGATGTTGCGGTAGATCGGGCAGACGTTGAGGCAGGAGCCGCACCGGATGCAATGCAGCGCGTCGCGTTGTTCAGCGTCGGCCATCAGGCGCGTGCGACCGTTGTCCATCAGGACGACGTGAAACTCCTCCGGGCCGTCCGGCTCGTCCGGCTGGCGCGGGCCGCTGTAAAGGGCGTTGTAGCAGGTGATAAGTTGGCCTGCGCCGATGGTGGCCAGCATCGGCTGGAGCAGCGCGAGGTCTTCGAGGCGCGGGATGATCTTCTCGATGCCAACGAGCGTGATCATGGTCTTCGGCAGCGAGCCGGTGAGGCGGCCGTTGCCTTCGTTGGTGGTGATCGCGACCATGCCGGTGTCGGCGACGGCGAAGTTGCAGCCGGTGATGCCGACGTCGGCCTGGATATATTTGTGCCGCAACCAGCGACGGGCGATCATCGTCAGCTCTTCGGGATTGTCGGTCGGCGGGGTGCCGAGCTTGTGGTGAAACAGATCGCTGATCTCGCCGCGAACCAGATGCATCGCGGGGAAGACGATGTGGTAGGGTGTTTCGCGGCGGAGCTGGACAATGAACTCGCCGAGGTCGGATTCGACCACCTCGAAGCCAGCTTTCTCCAGCGCGTCGTTGAGGTGGATTTCCTCGGTGGCCATGCTCTTGGACTTGATGACCAAGCGCGCCTTGCGGTCGCGGCAGATGCCGAGGATGATTTCGCGCGCCTGCTGGGCGGTGCTCGCCCAGTGCACCTTCGTGCCGCGCGCTTCGAGCTTGGCGGCGAACTCCAGCAGATATTTGTCGAGGTGATTGATCGCATCCCACTTGATTTCGGCGGCGGTCTGGCGCGCGCTTTGCCAGTCGGGGAACTTCGCCAGCCGGGCGTCGCGTGCGGCCTCGTATTTCTTCAGCGCAGTCAGGATGAGGCCGCGGTGCCGCAGATCGCGCGTGATGCGCCTCGCGTCGGCTTTGAATTGTTTCGCGACGGTTGTCATGTGTGCGCCAGCAGCTCCGCCAGGTGAATGGATTTGATCGGCTTATGCTGCCGCGTGGCGAGGCCCTGGATGTGCATCAGGCAGCTCGAGTCGTTGGAGACGACGTATTCCGCCCCGGTCTCCAGGATCAAGCCGCACTTGTGCTCGCCCATCGCCGTGGAGATCATGGGGAATTTCGCCGAGAACGTCCCGCCGAAGCCGCAGCAGACCTCCGGCCCCGGCATCTCGACCAGTTCGAGGCCCTGGACCTTCGCGAGCAGGTCGCGCGGGGCCTTCTTGATGCCGAGTTCGCGCAGGCCGTGGCAGCCGTCGTGGAAGGTGACGCGCGCGGGGAACTTCGCGCCGAGGTCGGTGACGCCCAGCTTGTTGACGAGGAAATCGGAGAACTCCCATGTCTTCGCCGACAACTCGTGCGCCATCTTCTCGTCCGGCGTGCCGGCGAAAAGCTCCTTGTAGAAAACCTTGATCATCGCGCCGCAGGAGCCGGAGGCGATGACGACGACCTCGGCCCGGTTGAGCCGACGCAGGCAATGCACGGCTACTTCGCGGGCCTGGTCCCAGTATCCGGAGTTGAACGCCGGCTGGCCGCAGCAGGCGAGTTCCTCCGGACAGTCCACCGTGTGGCCAAGCCGCTCGAGGATCTGCACCATGCTGATGCCGACCCGCGGATAGAACATGTCCACGAAGCACGGAATGAAAAGCGTGACGTTCATGCGTTGTCGAGCAACAAGGCGCGATTCTTACCGCAGCGCGACGCTCATGCAATGGTTTTGTCGCTCCAAACTTGCGTTCTGATGGCTAGGGCGGGTAAAAACAATGCCGCCTGCCCGCCTTGCGAGATCGCCACCGTGACCCTCGCCGTCCGCAACGGCTCTGTTTGCGGGCAGGCTGCTGGAGATCGTTTTCACATGACTGGAACACAGAGAGAGCGTTCGTTTGTTCGCCTGCCGCCGCCGCGTGGACAGATGGGTTGCGTCGCGCTGCTGGCCGCCTTGGCGCTGGCAAGCGGCGCGGGCGAGCAGCGCGAGTTGAGTTACAAGGCCGAACTCGGCGTAAGAGAGACCTACGACAGCAACATTTACATCCAGGACAAGCAACCGTATGCAACGGTGACGGCACCGAAGGGGTATGTGATCGCAAGGCCACAAGCGGACTCTTTTGTCACCACAGTGACGCCGAACGTTGGGCTGTCCTACAAACCGTGCGAGGAGTTCAACTTGTCCGCCGACTACGCCCCGGACATGGTCTGGTATCATGCCGCGTCGTCGGAGGACTACATCGCCCATCGCGGCCACATTAATTTCAGCGGCGACGTTGACGGCGTGGTTTGGGAGTGGCTCAACAGGGTCACGTGGGTTGACGGTAACGACGAAGGTCCGTTGTTCCTGCGACCCGGCGACGTGCCAGCCGTCGGCGGCATCCCCTTGCGGGACCGTCGGGACCAAGCGGTCTTTCGGAACAGCCTCCAATTCACCATTCCGCTCGGCAAGTGGTTCGTGCGCCCCGTGTTTAGCTCTTACGTGCACGACTTCCAAACCAAGCAACGCTCATGCAGCGATTCGAGCCGGCCCAACACTTACTACGAGAACTACATTGACCGGGAAGAAATCGGCGGCGGGTTGGACGCGGGTTGCGAGGTCTGTGAGAAAACGAGAATCGTGGCGGGCTACCGTTTTGGCCGCCAGCATCAAGGTAAACTACTGGGAGCCGAAAGCCCCTACTCCAATTATTATCACCGCTTCCTCGCCGGCGTGGAAGGCACGCCGGCGAAATGGATCAAGCTGGCCATCATGGCCGGGCCGGATGTGCGAGATTTTGATCCCAATACGCCGCGCGGGTTCCATCGCGGTGAAGTCCTGTGTTACCTCGACGGATCGATCACGCTGACGCCGACGCCGGAGGACACGCTTACGCTGCAGGCTACGCGCTACGAGCAGCCCGCTTTTTCGAGTCACAGTGTTTACGAGGACATCCGATACGACGTATCCTACCGGCACAAGTTCACCGACCAGCTTGCCGCCAGAGTGGGCTTCACTATCCACGTCGGCGACTGGCAAGCGCCCGTCAATCGCGATGATTGGATCTACACCCCGGGCGTCGTTTTGACCTATGCCTTCGCGAACCACTGGACGGCGGATTTGTCCTACTACTACGACTGGGTTGACAACACTGTGTCCCCGACCCACGAAGGCGCAACCTACGCGGACGGCCGCAAGTGGACCCGCCATCTGGTCTCGCTGGGAGTCAAATACAGCTTCTAAGACTACTTGCCCAACTTGCGGATGATTCTCGCCGCCACGTCCGCCGCTTCGGGAGTGTCGAATCCGATCAGGCAAACGAACTTCCGGCCCAGTGCCGAGGCCGACAATCCGCGCATGCTCACGCCCGCTTCGCCGAGCGCCTTGGCGATCTGGCTCACGATGCCGGGACGATCCTGCCCTTCGATCTTCAGATTGAAAATGTGCGACGCCCGGTTCAAGCCGCCAGCGCGCGCGGCGTCCCGCACCTTGCCCGCGGGAACCGGCGTGACAAACACGACGCCCGTGCCGGGTTTGTCCGGTTGACGGCGCGCGATCATGAATTCGAAATTCGCGCCGGCCGCCGCAGCGGGTCCGATCACCTTCGCCAGCCCGCCGGCCTCGTCCTGGATTTCCGCAGCCCAGACTTCCACTTTGGTCACTTTCAATGCCATGACACGCCTCCTTCAGTTAGAGTTTCCCAGAATCCGAACGGCCGCACAATAGCCCGGCACACGTGCCAATGGCAACCGCAGTCTGTGGCCCGCCTTACCTCGCCGCCGGCACGCGCCGCAACAACACCATCGCGCCGCCCATCAGCGCCAGGAGCACAAGCAGCCCGACGCGATATTTCGCCGCGCCCAAATCCTGCGCCAACCACACGGCGCACGCCCATAACAACGGCCCGACCATCGCCGAGACGCGGCCCGCCAGACCGAACAACGTGAACACCTGCGCCCGTTCGCTCGGCGGACACAGCTCCAACAGGTAACTGCGCCCCACCGTCCAGACCCCCGCGTAACCCGCGCCCATCAAACAGCCCGCAACCCAGAACAGCCACATCCACACCGTCGCCGCCGCGAGCGCGAGGCCGGTCAGCCAGGTGAGCACCACGGCCGCGATGGCGCGGGCGTTGCCAAGCCGCGACGCCAGCCAACCCCAGGCCACACCTGCGACAATGGCCGCCAGCGCGGAGACGAGGATGATCAACGAAACGTTGTCGAGCTTCAGCGGTCCGAACTGACGCACGGTTTCCGTCAACCCCACCACATCGCGCGCATACACCGCCATCGTGAATGTCACTGTGCTCTGCGCGTCCAGCGCGAGAAAATAGGCGAGCAGAAACAACCGCAACCGCCGGTCGCGCCACACATCCACCGCGGTGCGGCACAGGCTCGCCAGCGTTTCGCGCAGCGCCGCCTTGACGGCCACGGCCCGCTCCGGCGGCCGCTCGCGCGCAAAGATCATCAAAGGGCACGTCAGCGCGAGCAGCACCGCCGCCGTCGGCAGGAACACCGGTCCGTAATCGTCCGGCGCGACAAACGCCGCGCCCAGCAGCAATCCCAGCGGCGTGCCAAAGTAGCCCAGTCCGATGCCCAGACCGCTGACCTTCTCGCGATCCCCCTCATCGGCCACGTCGGCGAGCATGACGTTGTAGAACACCGCCGCGCTCGCCGCGCCGAAGTTCGCGACCGCCAGCCAGGCCAGCGCCGCGGTCAGCGAGCCGGCTTGCGGCATCCACGCCAGCGCCGCGCACGCCAGCAACGTGAACGCGCCAACGAACACGCGCCGTTTGCCCGTCGCGTCGCTGACTGGGCTGAGCAGCAGTTGCGCGGCAGCCGAGAGCACCACGGACGCGGTCATCACGCCCATGAAATACATCTCCGCCGGAGCGCCCGCCCCGGCGCGTTCTTTTACCCAGAACAATCCGTAACGGCTGGCCACGACGATCATGTAGATCGTCCCGCCCAGATCGTAGAGGATCCAGGCTATTGTGGCCGGTGTTAGGAGGCGCAACATGGCAGCCGAGGGTTTGAGATTATGCGTTGTCGTCAGTCGGTTCTCCACCAAACTCCAAGCTTCAAAGAACTCCCCGCCCCGTGGGTCGCGTTCTCCGAGCGCGATTATTGCGCGCTGCGTTGGTCCTCGCGTTCCGAGAACGCGATCCACCTTTGTCGCCGCCAACAACCGGCCCTCCGCCCCGGCGCGACAGCGTCCGGGATTTGGATCCTAGCGTTTCCTGGTTGCTTGGGGTTCGGAACTGGAAGTCTCCTATATCGTCGCTTCCTTCCACTGCTGACGTAGAAAATCGAACGCCTGCGGGATCGCCACCGCCGGATCGGTGCCTTTCTTGATCGCGCACTCGATGCTGCAATAATCCTGGTAGCCCACCTTCTTCAACCCCTTGAAACCCTCAACGTAGCTGTGCGGCTCCAGGCCCGGCAGAATGCGCGTCTTGCCGGTGGCCAGGTGCACGTGATGCAGCCACGGTCCTCCCGTAACGAACGCCTGCGTCTGGTCGGTTTCCTCCCGCGACATGTGGTAGAAATCGCCCATCAAGCAAATGCCGGGGTGATTGACCTTGGCGCAGATGGCGGCGGCCTGCTCGATGCGGTTGATGTAGAACGTTTCCAGCTTCGTCAGCGGCTCCAGTAACACGCGCGTCCCGCGCTTTACTGCGTGGTCACCAATGCCCGGCAGGATGTCGAAGAGAATCTGGTCGAGTTCCGCCGGTTTCAGGTCGCTTTGCTTGTGGAAGCACGGCACGAAGATGACGCCGGTGGACTCCAGTTCGCCCGCGGTGTCCAGCGCATCCTTGATTTGCTGGATGCCCTGCTTGCGCTTCTCCAGGTCGGGCGACACCAGATCGCCCTTGCACGAACCCCAGCAGAGCGCGCTGACGCGAACGGTGGTCCCTTTGATCGCGTCCTTGATCTCCGCGATGCGTGTCGCGGGATTGCCATGCAGTTCCAGACCGCAGCCGCCCCATTTCTCCAAGTTGGCGACCTTCTCCTTCAGGCTCGCGCCGGGCAGCTTGCTTTCCTGGCTGCCGAGCTTGAGCACTGCGGCTTTCTTCGGCGCCGCAGCCCGCGAAGAGATTGTGAGTTTCGGCAGCGCCAGCGCGCCCGCGCCGACCAGACTGCTCTTGATAAACGCGCGTCGGTCCATAATCGAAAGCTCCTTCATGGTTGTATGCGGGCGTAGTTAAGCCGAGAGCCTTCCGCAAGTCAACGCGGGGACTCGCGGGCACCATCCGCGGGTGGATGGCGTTCTACGAGCGCGACAGGCGTTGAACAACGAAGATGTCGCTTTCGGAGAACGCAACACACCGGCCCGGCGCGGTGGCTCGTCTTTGTCGCAGCCCCACCGGCGCGCCGTGGCAAACCAAGACCGACATCATCAGCGTGCCAGCGGCTTCCCGGCGCCGGCCGGCGTCTCCAAGAGCATTCGGCGGAACTCCTGCAGCAGCGCGCGATCTTCGGGTGGCAGCGCGTCAATGACGCCGATAACCTTGGCGGGGTCGGCCGTGGCCAATTCACTGACCAGCACGGGCACCTCCAGCGCTTCGCTGAAACGGCGGTCCACCGTTCCGGTGACCAGCGGCAGGAAAATGCGGGCGAGCAACCGCTGAATCCAGCTTTCCACTTTGACGAACGCGTGCATCTCGCAAGTGATGACGCCCGGCGCTTTCTCGCGGTAACGCACCACCACCACGGCGCAGCCAGCCACGGGCTTGCCCTCGCGGTCGCTGCCTTGGGCGAAATACACGCGCTCGCCCGGCGCGGCATACAGCGGCCAGAGATAGCCAACAGCGCCTTTGCGGTTGTCGGCCCAGTAGCCGCCGTCGGCGGTGCGCTGGCTGCGATACTGCACGATCTTCAGCGGCTGGGCCACGATCGAGGTTTGGTCGAGATGGTTGATGAGGTATTCGAAAAGCTCGAAGCGCGCGGTGAACGTGTCCCGCCCCAGCCGCACCTGGCGGTGAAAAGTGTAGCCCGGCACCACCTGGCCCACGCGCACCCGCGCCGGCCCGTCGAGCTGGTCCATCGGGATCAGCGATTCGGGTTTGGCCGCCCCCGACGCCGGCAAGGCCCGCATCCCCAGCGCCGCGATCAAGAACACGGTTGGCCAGTCGGTTCGCATTCGACTCTCAAGGCGCCGCCGACAGATGGCGCCGGCTTGGGAAGCGGAGGACTCGACATGTATTCGTGGCCCCTGTTCCTCGACGCTACATATCTATCTCGTGAGCGATTTCGAAGAACTCATCTTTGGTGACTTCTTCGAGCGCCTTGCCACGGCTCTTGAGTTTCTCGTTGAACTTGATCGCCTTCTCCGTCATGCGCTCGTGAGTTTCCTGCGAGCCGTCGAGCAACAAAAAGTTCTCGCCGCGCGTGACGCGCTTGTGGCCGTCCTTGTTGTCGAGGCCGAGGCCCAGCAGGATGGCCTTGGCCGACTTGCGCCCTGAAGGTGGTTTCATTGAGTGATTACCGATGCCACGCGCACGGTGGTTTGACAAGGGCGGCTGGCCAACGCCGCCTCAGAAACGTTCCCGGGCCGCGACACACATCACGCCGCCCGCGGCAGCGAGCAGCAGGCTGACGCCGGCCAGCGCGAAATACAGCTTCCGATTCGTCATCAGGATTTGGTGGGTGCTGGAACTGCAGTTCTTAGCCAGTTCCCGGCAACGGGTCTTGTCGGCGTAGAACCTCTCCCATGTTTCGTCCGACATGACGATGCGTATGTTGTTTTGCGCGCCCGTCAACTGGTCGAGGATCAGGAAGCGGTGCGCGTAGCGCGCTCCGCTGTAGAGAAGCATGGCGGCGCCGATCAGCAGGCAGGCTAGGCCGAAGAATTTCAGAACCTTGGTTAGACGCAACGGTTGGGTTTCGAAAGACATAATGTTCTCCTGCCGCGCAAGCCTAGCCGGCGCGGCCCCGTTTTCAAGCGTATTCTGCCGCCGCCCCCCTCGGCGGGGAGTGTTCGTCAATTGTCAGTGGGGGCGCAAGAGATCAAGCGTAGTGTTGGTTGATTGTCAATTATTGGGGTAAAACTGGGCATTCGATCGAGTAGCCTGCGCGCGTAGCCTGCGCCCCAGAGCCTGCTGAGGTTGCCGGTCCGCGTAGTGCGGTTTTGCCTATCGGCAGGCAGCACAC
>JAOACV010000159.1 GCA_026417675.1 Verrucomicrobiia bacterium | reverse complement strand
CCGTGAATCTGCCGGAGGCGCGCGATGCCATCAAAGGGAAAACCACCAAGGGGTGGGCGGTGATTGACGTGTGGTGGACTCCCGGCAAGGGGGGCGAATGCGTGTATGAGGAAAAGAACTACAAGGATCCTGAAATGCTCGTTCCTCTTCTGACCAAGAGGACGTCCAATTTCGGGCTTAACACAGCCTACATTCGGGCGTCGAGAGACACGCAGTATTTCTACATTTCACGATTGGTCAAAGCCGTGGCCGAGGCGGGCGTTCCGAACGTCACATTTGCCACCGCGAAGGCCGACGAACCCGGCGCGAGACAATGAGAATCAAAGCTCCTCCCGAACCCGAAATGGGGTTTCAAATCGCCCCCATGGTGGACATTGTTTTCTCGCTGATGTTGTTTTTCATGTGCTCGGCCTCCACCGTCAAGCCCGAGGCCCAACTCGGCGTCACGCTCCCCGGCACGGGTGAGGCCGCGGCGGCCCCGGAGCTGGAGGTCTATATCGGCATCCAGCAGGATGGCTCGGTGACTCTGAACGAGACGCCTATCGGCACGATGGCTGACGAACGACTGCCGGAACTGCGCGCCAAATTGCAGAGCTGGACCAAGCGTTTTGGGGACAAGATTCCCGTTTTCGTGCAGCCCCACCCTGGAGTTCCGCATCAGCGTGTCGTGGATGTGCTGGACGCTTGCGCCGCCTCGGGCGTCAAGAACCTTTCCTTCTCGGAAGTGCAATAGGCATGTCCGGGTGGCTCGCGCTCTCCGAGCGCGATTCAGCGGCTACCTGCGGCCCCTTGCGGTCGGAGAACGCCGCTCCCCCTCGCTTGATTCACCGCGAGGCGGGTTTCGTGAGCCGGCGCGTCTTTTTCGCCTTTAGCAAAGAATAGTTTGACAACTCAAAGGCGATTCCTAGGATACGCGCGGCTTTTCCATGAGCAACCTGAACAACCAAATCGCGCTCGTCACCGGCGCTGGCCGCGGCATCGGCCAAGCCATCGCGTCGAAACTGGCCGGCGCCGGCGCGGACATTGCCGCGGTGGACCTTAAGGTCGAGTTTTGCGCCGAAACGTGCGAGAAGGTTCGCGCGCTCGGCCGCCGCGCGTGGGCTTACGGCGCCGACGTCTCCAAGGCCGCCGCGGTGGACGAGACGGTGGAGAAAGTGCTCGCCGACTGCGGCCGGGTGGACATTCTGGTCAACAACGCCGGCATCACCAAGGACACGCTGCTGATGCGCATGAGCGAGGCGGACTGGGACGCGGTGCTCAGCATCAACCTCAAGGGCACGTTCCTGTTCACCAAGGCGCTCACCCGTTCCTTCGTCAAGCAGCGGTCCGGCCGCATCATCAACATCGCGTCGGTCATCGGCTTGGTCGGCAACGCGGGGCAATGCAACTACGCCGCCTCGAAGGCGGGCGTGATCGGGCTGACCAAATCGGTCGCGCGCGAACTGGCCTCGCGCGGCATCACCTGCAACGCCATCGCGCCCGGCTTCATCGAGACGAGCATGACGGCGGTGCTCGGCGACGACGTGCGGCAGAAACTGCTGGCGCAGATTCCGCTGGGCCGGCTCGGTTCGCCCGACGACGTGGCCAACGCGGCGCTTTTTCTGGCAAGTGACCAGGCCGCCTACATCACAGGTCAGGTCTTGACAGTGGACGGCGGAATGGTGATGTAGAGAGCAACCATCTGAAACCAACAGGAGGCAAACATCATGTCTGACAACAAGAAACCCACTTTCGAGCGGGTCAAGGACATCATCGTCGAGCAGCTCGGCGTCAACCCCGACCAGGTCAAACCCGAAGCGCGGTTTATCGAGGATTTGTCGGCCGATTCGCTGGACACCGTCGAGTTGGTCATGGCCCTCGAAGAGGAATTCGGCACCGAGATTCCCGACGAAGATGCCGAGAAACTCCAAACGGTGGGCGACGCCATCAAGTATATCGAAGATCGCCTCGCCAAAGGTTGAGCCGCCCGGGGCGTGAACCGGGCGGGACGTGGACTGCGACGCGGGCCGGATATTTCATGAGCGCGGCCGGCGTGGCAACTGTTTGCGGCTATGGCGGACAACGAACGACGGGTTGTTATCACAGGCATGGGTGTCATCTGCTCGCTGGGGCAGAGCCTTGAGGCTTTCTGGCGCGCCCTGTTGGCGGGCGAAACCAAAGTGGACCGGATCACCGCCTTTGATCCCACGCCCTACGACTGCCAGATCGCGGCCGAGGTCCGCGATTTCAATCCGGCGCCGTTCTTCAAGCAGCCCAAGGACGCCCGACGTTGCGACCGCAACATCCACTTCGCCGTCGCCGCCGCCAAGATGGCCGTCAAGGACTCCGACCTCGACCTCGACAAGGAAGACCCCGACCGCATCGGCTGCGTGATCGGTTCCGGCGTCGGCGGACTGGCCACGTTCGAGGAACAACACCGCATCCTATTGGAGAAAGGCCCCGGCCGCATGTCGCCGTTCACCATCCCGATGATGATCTGCAACATGGCCACCGGCATCGTATCGATGGAATTCGGCGCGCGCGGCCCCAACTTCGCCACCGTCAGCGCCTGCGCCACCAGCGCCCACGCCATCGGCGAGGCCTTCCGCGCGATCCGCTTCGGCGACGCCGACATCATGATCGCCGGCGGCACCGAGGCCACCATCCTGCCCACCGGCATCGCGGGGTTCTCCGCCATGCGGGCCATGAGCGTGCGCAACGACGAACCCGAAAAAGCCTCCCGGCCGTTCGACCGCGACCGCGACGGCTTCGTCATGGGCGAGGGCGCCGGCGTGCTCGTGCTGGAGGAACTCGAACACGCCCGGCGTCGCAGCGCCGTCATCTACGCCGAACTCGTCGGCTACGGTCAGACCGCCGACGCTTACCATCTCACGGCGCCCGCCCCCGAAGGCGCCGGCGCCGCCCGTTGCATGAAGCGCGCTCTGGAAAACGCCCGCCTGCGGCCCGATCAGATCTCCTACATCAACGCGCACGGCACCTCCACCCCGCTCAACGACAAGTTTGAGACCGCCGCCATCAAGACCGTCTTCGGCGACCACGCCCGCAAGGTCGCCATCAGCTCCACTAAGAGCATGACCGGCCACCTGCTTGGCGCTGCCGGCGCGGTCGAGATGATCGCTTGCGCGATGGCCCTGACGCGCGACATCGTTCCCCCGACCATCAACTACGAAACCCCCGATCCCGACTGCGATCTGGATTACGTGCCCAACCAAGCCCGCGAGATGAAAGTCGAGGCCGTCCTCAACAACGCGCTTGGCTTCGGCGGACATAACTGCACGTTGATCGCCAAGAAGTTTGTGTAAAGCGCCGCAGGTCGTCTTCTCAACTTGCCCTCGTCAGCGTCTCATACAGCCTCTCCAGCTTGCGCGCCATCTGCTCAATGCTGAACGCCTGAACGACGCGCTCCCGCCCCGCCTTGGCGAGTCGCTGGGCCAGTTCGCGGTCGCGCAACAGCCGCCGCATCGTTGCCGCCAGCTCCGACACGTCGCCGGCGGGCACCAACAGGCCGTCCTTGCCTGTCGTGATGACTTCGCGAATGCCGTCCACGTCCGACGCGATCACCGGTCGGCCCATCGCCATGGCTTCCAGCAACGCCAGACCCAGGCCTTCCCACAACGACGGCACGACCACCATGCTCGCTTGCGCCAGCACCGGTCGCACGTCCGGCACCGCGCCGAGGAACTCGGCCCTGCGCATCAAGCCCAGCCGGACGGCGCGAGCCTGCAACTCGTCAAACATCGGACCGTCGCCGGCCAGTTGAAGTCGCAGCTCTGGAAACTCTGGCGCGAGCCGTGCGAACGCCTCCAGCAGGACGCGATGGCCTTTCTGCTGCGTGAGGTTCGCCACGCACACAATCGGGCCGGATGCCGGAAGGGGCTGTGGCGCGAACTTTGCACAGTCCACGCCGTTGTGGATCACCTCCAGCCGGGGCGCGTGGGGATACTCGTTCGCAACAGCCTTGGAAACCGCGATGACGGCATCCACGCGGCGCTCGATCCGGCGCGTCACCGGTCGCAGCCAGCGCTGCGGGCGCTGGTGGTAGTGGACATTGTGTTTCGTGGACACCAGCAGCGGCGTCAGCGCCATCCGCACCGCCCAGTAACCGATGATGTCGGCCTGAATCAAGTGCGTGTGGAGAATGTCAATCCGCTCCCGCTCCAGCAGCCGCGCCAGCCGCCACGCCGGGCGCGGATCGAACTTTCGCCACGAGCGCAGCGGATGCACGCGAATGCCACGCTGCTTCAATTCCGCCGCCAGCGGCGCGTCGCCGTGCAGATAGGCCACCTGCGACTCGACTTTCGCCGGGTCGAGGTGTGGCAGCACTTCCACCAACAACCGTTCGGCGCCGCCGACGTTCAGCTCGGTGATGAAGTGAAGGACGCGGCGAGGCATGGCTCGATCTCTTGGATCACGCGGCTGGGTTCCAGCATCCGCATGCACAGGTGATGACGGCACACCATCGGTCGGCATGCGGCGCATTTTTCCTCATTCTCGCCCGGTGAACAAGCCAGCTTTATCCCGACCCGGCGCGCGTTCGGCCACGGCCAAAAGCTAAAGCGCGGGTTCGTCGGTCCGTAGATCGTCACGGTGGGCACGCCGAGGCTCGCGACGATGTGTGTCAGCCCGGTGTCGAGTCCCACATAGCAGCGGCAGCGCCGCGCCCACGCGGCCACTTGCCGCACGGAGAGGTTTGTAACCTCCGCCGGATCGCCCGGCCCGCCGACCAGCGCCACGCGCAACCCCCGCGCCCGGTAATGCTCGGCAACTACCCGGAACTTCTCCACCGGCCACAGTTTCAGCGGAAACCCAGCGCCGACGTGCAGCAGGATGTCCACATCGCCCGCGCCCCCGGGCGTGGCGTCATCCAGCCAGATGCGTGGCGCCAAGCCACGCGCGTCCGCGCCCGCCAGCGCGACCAGCGCGTTGCACTTCTCAAACAGCGGCCATTCCTGCACGGGCCAGAGTTCACGGTCGAAGACAAACCCAAACCCGGATTTTGAGAACCCGACGCTCCATCGCGGCCTTGCCAACGCCGCGAGCGCGCAACTGGCGCGGACGCCGGTGAAGTCCACCAGCAGGTCATAGCCGCGCAGCCGGCGCGCGAGACGGGTCAGCGCCGCCCAGTCGGTGCGCGGCTCGCGCGTCCGGTCGTTGCACAGCCGGTCGAACACTAGGATGTCGTTCACATGCGGGTTGCCGAGCAACACGTCACGCCCGCGCGTCTTGACCAGCGCGTCGAGGGCCGCATTGGGGAATCGTCGCCGAAGCGCCGCAATCGCCGGTGTCGCAAAGAACACATCGCCGATGTAATGGAACTGCATCACGAGAATCCGTTTCACTTCTTCCACCGCGGGCGGGCGCTGTTTCGTCCGGCTAAGAAACCGCCTGCCGAGGGCATGAGTCCATCGCGCAAGCAAGGTTCGCAGGCCGGCCGGCATCGTCAGGCGTTGTCGCCAATGCAACGGCGCTCCCGCGTGGGCACCCGCCAAGGCTTGGTCGGTCTCCGTGAAAGGCGCGTTGGCGTCCCGGCAGCCGGGGACGCCCGCGAGCGACGATCGCATTAGTTCAGACATGGGCGCGCCGCAGAATACAATCCGCGCGTGACGCTTCGCAATGTGCAATGAGCACCGCGCAAGAGAAGTCGTCGGCGCGCTGTCCGGCCAGGATCACGCCGGCGTTCATGAACGTCGGAATCATCACAACAAGCTTCGGCGACGCCACGGAGGCGGAAGCGCCGAAGATCCCTTCTCGTTGGGGAAGATTTGGGGCTTTCCTCCGCGCAAGGGTTTATGGCTTACTACGGCCATGAGAGCTTCCAACTGGTTTCGGTTCGCAGTCGGCATGTTGTTTCTGGTCGCGTTCCTCATCCACGGAGAATCCGCCATGGCTTCAGATTCCTACATTGTCTATTTTGGCACCTACACTCGTTCAGGCGCGAGCAAGGGCATCTACACCTGTCGGCTCGATGCCAAGACGGGCAAGCTCAGCCCGCCCGAACTGGCCGCGGAGGCCACCAACCCGTCGTTCGTCGCCATCCATCCCAGTCGCCGCTTTCTCTACGCGGTCGGTGAGACAGGGACCTTCGCCGGCAAACAGACCGGCGTGGTCAGCGCGTTCGCCATTGATCGCGCGACGGCGAAACTGACGTTGCTCAACAAACAATCCACCGGCGGGCCGGGGCCGTGTCACGTGACGGTGGATCACACGGGCAAGTGTGTGCTCGTGGCCAACTACAGCGGCGGCAGTTGCGCCTCGCTGCCGATCAAGGACGACGGCTCGCTCGGCGAGGCGGGATCGGTCATCCAGCACGAAGGCTCCAGCGTCAACCCGAAGCGCCAGACCGGCCCGCATGCGCATTCCATCAATGTGTCGCCCGACAACCGCTT
>JAOACV010000158.1 GCA_026417675.1 Verrucomicrobiia bacterium | reverse complement strand
CGAACTAGGGAATCGCGCGCGGCACGGGCAGCTCCAGCATCGTGCGCAAGCCGGGCGGTGCGGTGACGATGAGGGGAACGCAGTTGACCAGGATGGCGGCGGTGGCGTGGTCGCCGGGCGTCGCGCCGGGAATGATGAGCCGCATCGGGGGCACGCCGCTGATCTGGACCTCGTCGCGCGGGTTTTCGGCGCCCATGAACATCTTCAGATCGAGCCGCAACACTTCCTTGCCGTCGCGAAAACCGCGGGCAACCTGCGAGACGCCGGCGACCTGGCCTTTCCTGACGCGCATGTGGCGGCTGGCGCAGTCGCGCGGGGCAATCACCGGCTCGATGCGCTCGGTGACACGGCTCAGTTTCCAACCTAGGCCGTGGGCGATCAGGGCGAGCGATTCCTGCAACCCGACGTGACCGATGGCGCCCGCCGCCACCAAGCCCCGAAACTCATCTTCGTCCATGCCCGCGCCGACTTTCTCCTGAAGCTGGGGCCGGCGCCGGGAGACGTCCTGGATGCGCCAGACGCGCACGGCGTCCACGCGCTGACAAACGCCGCTGGTGACCGCCGCGAGGGTGTCCATGACGAAACCGGGGTTGACGCCCGTGCCCAGACATGCGACCCCGGCGCGGCGCGCGGCGCGGTCGGTCGCATCGGCCTCCCTGGGATGGCGGTGCCACGGGAAGAGCAGTTCTTCGCAGGAACTGACGACATGCAGGCCCGCCGCGAAAATCTCGTTCAGCAGCGCCCGCGCGCGCAGAAAGCGCGAACCGGTGGTGACGATGGCCACGTCGGCCGGATGTTTTTTCACCGCCGCCGCGACGCTGATGAACAGCGGCACGCCGAGTTCCTTGCCGACGCCCGGCCGCACATCCACGGCGGCCACCAGCCGCAGGGCGCGTTTCTGTTGCACAAGTTTCGCCGTGGCCACGCCGATGGGGCCAAGGCCGATTTGAATGACGCGGATTGGTTTCATGCGTTGTCTCCTTGGCGCCGCGCGCGACGGCGCGTCCGACTCCCGCGCAAACTACCCGCGAGAATGGCGCCACGCCAGAACATTTTCGGATGGAGACGCCCGACCGCAACCGATGGCGAGGGAGCGTTCTCCGAACGCGCCACCGCGGCAAGGAGTGTGGCGGCGCGCGCAATGAGGGGCAGGATACGCGGGTTTGACCCGCGCACGCCTCCAAACTACACTGCGCGCCATGGCGAACGTGATTCCGATCATTGACACCCACCAGCATCTTTGGGACCTGACCAAGCTCCGGCCGCCGTGGCTGGAGAAGGCCGGGAAACTCAATCGCAGTTTTGTGATGGCGGACTACCTGGAGGCGACGGCGGGGCTGAACGTGGTCAAGACGGTCTATATGGAAGTGGGGGTCGCGCCGGCTGACCGCATCGCGGAGGCGGAGTATGTGACCGACCTCTGCCAGCGCGCCGACAGTCCGATGGTCGCCGCCGTCATCAGCGGCAGCCCGGACGCGCCCGACTTTGGCGACTATCTGAAACGGTTCAAGGACAACCGCTACATCAAGGGCCTGCGCAGCATGCTGCACCGGCCGGATACGCCCGCCGGCACGTGCCTGAAGAGCGCCTATGTCCGCGGCGTGCAGCGGCTCGGCGAGATCGGCTGGAGCTTCGACATCTGCATCCGCGCCGCCAACTTAAGCGACGCCGCACGGCTCGTGGACGCCTGTCCGGGCACGCGGTTCATCCTCGACCACTGCGGCAACGCCAACGTCCAGTGGGCCGCCAACGCGCCGGAGCGCGAGCAATGGCAGCACGACATCGCGCAACTGGCGCGGCGCAAGCAGATCGTCTGCAAAATCAGCGGCATTGTCGCCAGCGCCAAGCCCGATGTTTGGAAGCCGGATGATCTTGCGCCCTACGTGAAGCATTGCATCGCCGAGTTCGGCTGGGATCGCGTGATGTTTGCCGGCGACTGGCCGGTCTGCACGAAGACGGCGACGTTCAAGCAGTGGGTCCAGGCGCTTCAAACCATCGTCGCCGACGCGACGGAGGAGCAGAAGCGCAAGCTGTTCCACGACAACGCGGTGAGGTTCTACAGAATATGAATCGGTCGATCGCCGCAACCTTGCTTGTCGCGGCCTCGTCCGTCTTCGCAGCCTCGCCTGCGCCGCTGGCGCTGCATCCGGACAACCCGCATTACTTTCAGTTTCGCGGCCAGCCGGCGGTGTTGATCACGTCGGCGGAACACTACGGGGCGGTGTTGAACCTGGATTTCAACTATCTGAAGTATCTCGACGCGCTGAAACGGGACGGTATGAACCTGACGCGGACGTTCAGCGGGGCCTACTGCGAGGACTCGGCGGCGTTCAACATCGCCAGCAACACGCTTGCGCCCGCGCCGGGGCGGTTCATCTGTCCGTGGGCGCGCAGCGACACGCCCGGCTACGCCAACGGCGGCAACAAGTTCGATCTCGCGCGCTGGGACGAGGGTTACTTCAAACGGCTGCGCGATTTCGTCGGCCAGGCCGCCCAACGCGGCGTCGTGGTGGAGATGAATCTGTTCTGCCCGTTCTACAAAGACTCGATGTGGCGGCTCAGTCCGATGAACGCGCTCAACAACGTCAACGGATTGGGTGGCGTCGCCCGCACCAATGTTTACACGCTGGACCGCCACGGCGGGCTGTTGGCGGTCCAAGAGGCGATGACGCGCAAGATTGTCAGTGAACTGAAGGACTTCGACAACCTGTATTACGAGGTCTGCAACGAGCCTTATTTCGGCGGCGTGACCATGGAGTGGCAGCGTCGCATCGTGGACGTGATCGTCCAGACGGAGAAGGAACTGGGCGTGCGGCACCTTATTTCGCTCAACATCGCCAACAAGTCGAAGAAGGTTGAAGACCCTCATCCGGCGGTCTCGATCTTCAACTTCCACTACGCCTCGCCGCCGGTGACGGTGGCGATGAACTACGGGCTGAACAAGGTCATCGGCGACAACGAGACCGGCTTCAAGGGCACCGGCGACCGGCATTACCGGATGGAAGGTTGGGAGTTTACCCTCGCCGGCGGCGGTCTCTACAACAACCTCGACTACTCGTTCACCGTCGGCCACGAGGACGGAACGTTCACGCTGCCGCCGAAACAACCGGGCGGCGGCTCGCCCGCGCTGCGGCGGCAGCTCAAGGTCTTGCGAGATTTCATCCACAGTTTCGACTTCGTGCGGATGAAGCCGGACAACTCGTTCATCAAGGGCGGCGTGCCTGACGGCGCGCGGGCGACGGCGTTGGCCGAGCCGGGCCGGCAATATGCGGTGTATGTCTTCGGCGGCACACACGCCACGCTCGCGCTCGACATCCCCGCCGGGGAATACAGGGCCGAATGGGTGAACACGCGAACCGGAAAAACCGACAAGGCCGAAACCGTCAAGCACGCCGGGGGCAATTCCACGTTTGCTTCGCCTCCGTATGCGGAGGACATCGCGCTGCGTTTGAGGCGAACGCGATAGGGGTCAGGCGGCTTCGTTGTCGGGCACGGGCAGTTCGATGACAAACTCGGCGCCGCCTCCAGTGCGGTTGCGGGCATAGATGCGGCCGCCGTGGTCCTGGACGATCTTGTAACAAACCGCCAAGCCCAAGCCGGTGCCGCGCCAGTGTTCCTTGGTGGTGAAGAACGGTTCAAAGAGCCTCGGCAGGTGTTCTGCGGCGATGCCGTGGCCGGTATCGCCCACCTTGAGGATGACGCGTCGGCGCTCCGAGTCGAGGGCGCAGGCGATGAAGATTCGTCCGCCCTGCGGCATCACGTCGAAGGCGTTGGCGATAATGTTGACCAGCACTTGTTGCATCTGGTTGGCGTTGAGCCGCAGTCGCGGGATGGCGGTGTCGTAGGCCAGGTCCATCTGCACGTTACGGATGGCGGCTTGGTTTCGCATCAGGGCAAGCGTGCGCTCGATGATCGCCCGCAAATCCTCCAAGGACATGTTCTGGCCGGCGGGGCGCGAGTAGGCCAGCATGTTGAGGATGATGTTCTTGCAGCGCAGCGACTCCTGCTCGATGATTTCCAGAGACGCCCGGAAGGGATGGTCAGCCGGGGCGCGTTTGAGCAGGATCTGCGTATAACCCAGAATGCTGGCCAGCGGGTTGTTGAGTTCGTGGGCGACGCCGGCGCCAAGCTGGCCGACGGCAGCCATTTTTTCGGCCTGGCGCAGTTGGGCCTCTATCTGCCGTTGTTGGGTGAGGTCTTCGATGATGACGACGACGTTCTTGACCTGGCCGGCGTTGTCCTTGAGGGGAAACAAGGTGAAGCTGAGGACTTGGGGCCGGACAGGCGGCGCCCAGAGCCTGTTGACGTTGCGGGCGTCATACTCCAGCGTGAGACTCAAGGTCTGGCCCAGTTGGAACACCTGCGCCAGACGCTCCGGCGGGGCCTGGCTCTTCCTTTCGGGGTCGTCGAAGATGTTGTAGGCCTCGGCGGCGGGCTGGCCAGCGGGGACTCTGAACAGCGCGCGGAACGCCTTGTTGAAAAGCTGCGCGCGTCCTTGCGCGTCGAGGATCAAGATGGCCAGCGGCGACTCGGCAAACACAGCGTTGAAGAAGTCGCGGCTCTCTTGCAGCTCGGCGGTGCGTTCTTGGACGCGCCGCTCCAGGTTGCGCTGGTGACTCAGAATTTCCTCGCGGGATTGTTGGAGCGATTGCGCCATGTCGTTGAAGGCGCGAGCCAGCTCGCCGATTTCGTCCCGGCTGGCGACGGTGACGCGCGCGGCGAGGTTGCCGGATTCCAGTTGCTTCGCGACGGCGGCCAAGGCTTGCAGCGGCTGCACCATCCGCCGCACCATGAAGCCGGAGAGGGCGCTGATGGTCACGGTGCAGACCAGGGCGATCAACAGGGCCGTGCGTTGCGCCGCCTCGGTGTGCTCGATCGTGGAGGCGGGGTTGACGGCCAGATGCACGACGCCGAGCAGTCGGCCGGCCTGCGGTTTGGACTGGCCCGGCATCTCGTCGCTGAACGGCTCCTCGATGGAAACCGAGGCGGGCCGCAACCGGACCGGCATATTGACCACCAGCCGCAGCCCCAACTCCGGGTCGGTCAAATAATCAGAGAAAAACTGTCGCTGCAAATGCGCCATCATCGCGGCGTCGAGCGATTCGTTCTCATGGCCGTGATGTTGTCCGGCTTTGGCCATCAACCGGCCTTCGTCGTTGTAGATGCGGGCGCAAACCACGTCTTCCTGCAGCAGGGCATTCTGCGCGAGCCGCTCCAGCAACGGTTTGTTCCCGGCCAACAGCCCGAACTCCGACTCGTTGGCCAGGGCCGAGGCCAAGGTGACCGCCCGACGCATCAAACCGCTGTAACCGGCCTGCTCGGTCTCCTGGTTGTAGAAAACGACCAGCACTCCCGCCAGCGCGGCGATGGCCATGACGGTCGCGATGGCAACCTTCAGCGGCAACGTTGGGCGCATGAGCAGGCTAATCTTCATAGATGAAACTGACTTTGTGGCGCGTCGCGCGCGCGATGAGCTTGCCGACCAGCCGATTGACGTGGTCGTTGACGACCAACTCGAAGTCGCGCGCAGCGTGCAGCAAGGGCGCGGCAGGGGCGGCGTTCTTGAGGACTGTGTGCAACAGCTCCGCGGTCTGGCGGCCCACACCCTCGTAATCCATGCGCGGCGCCAGCAACGCGCCGGCCCGAACCATGTTCTCGGAGAAGCCAAACACGGGCACCTTGCAGTGAAGCATGTGCGAAAGCACAAACTGGGCGTTCCGGCTCTCATAGACCGTGCTGTCCACCGGCGCCCACAACAGATCAATCCGCGACGCGATCCATGCCGTCGCGTCGGGCAGTGCGCTGGCGTCGCGGACGGGGCGAACCACCAGTTCCAGACCCAATGAGGCGGCTGCGTTCTTGGCCGCATTCACGGCTTCCGCGGACTTGGTCGGATCAAAAAGGACGCCCACGCGCCGAACGTTCGGCAGAACCGCGCGCACCGCCTCGAACTGCGTCCGAACCGGAAGATCCAGGGACACGCCGGCGACGCGAGCGGGCCGCGAAACCCGCACGCGGGGCAACACGTTCTGGTGCGCGTTGGCGACCATGCAGAACACCACCGGACGGTCGGTCCGCTCGATCGCCCAACACGCCGCTTCGCTGCCCACCGCGACGATGGCGGCGGGCGGCGGCTTCAGGGCCGCGGGCGCGGCGGTGATGTCGGCGAGAAGGTGTTCGGTCACTACGTGTGGCTGGCCCAACGACTTCCATCGCGTTAGCACTCCCTGCGCCGCTTGGGTGTATTGAGGCAGGTCGCGGCTCTTGATCAGCAGAAGTTTTTCGGCTCCGTCGCCCGTCGCCAACGTTCCCAGCCACACCGTCGCGCAAGTCAACAGGGAGCAAACGACCCGGTGATGGTTGTAGCGAGGTTGCACAGGGGCAAAATC
>JAOACV010000157.1 GCA_026417675.1 Verrucomicrobiia bacterium | reverse complement strand
CATCCACTGGTTGCCACGCACCGAGCGCACGCTGCGGCGGACCTGGTCGGCGAGCGTCTGGAAACCGAGCCGCTGATACGCGGCCGCCAGCGCGCTGGAGGTCGCGTCGCTCGGCCCGTCGGCCTCCTGCGCCCTGAGGAAATCCTCAATGGCTTCCTCGAACCGGCGGTGCAGGAGGTGCTCGTAGCCCTTAAACGGAATCAACCCGCGCAGCTTCACGCCCTCTTTCAGCGGCAGATGAAAGCGATGAATGGCGTAGAGGAAGAACAACGCCCGCACCCGCTCGTAAAGGTTGTCCGAACGCCGGCGAAACGCGTCGAGCGCGGCGCACTCGGCCATCAGCTCCGCCAATGACGCCGGCGCGCAGAATGCGTCGAGCGAGCGATTGCGGACCGTCGCGTCCGCGCTGGTGATCAGTGACGTGAGATGGCTTGTCATCTTGCGATGCGACACTTTCTGTTGTTCTTCGACGACCCGGAGCGCGGGTGGGCTGCGTTCTCCGAACGCGGCCCTGCCATGGCGCTTCCACGGCGAGCGCGTTCCGAGAACGCGCTCCACCCTGGGTTGCAGTGCCGCCGCGTCATGCTATCGCGTCCTCGTCGCAAGCAGTTCCACCAGCGAGCGCAGCACTTCGTCGCGGTCCTGACCGTCGAGCGCTAGGGCCAACTGCGCGGTGAGCAGGCCGTATTTGACGCCGATGTCGTAGCGGCGGCCCTGCACCTCGAAGGCGAGATACCGCTCGCGCGACGCCAGTTTCGCCAGCGCGCTGGTCAGTTGCGCGCCGCCCTTGGCGCCCGCGCGGCTGACCTCCTCCGCCAGCAGTTCCATGACCGCCGGCGTGAGCACGTGCATGCCGAAGAAACACAGGTAATGCCCCGCGCGCAGTCCGGGCACGATTAGTTTCTGTTCGGCTTCTGTCGGCGTCGGTTTTTCAAGGACGTTCTCGATCAGGTAGAGGCCCTTCTGGCCGGCGACGAGCTTGCCGCCGACGGCGCCATAGTAGGGCAGTTTGCTCTCGTGCGTGGCCTGCACGGCGGAGACGGCGCACGCTTCGGCTCTGGCCACCTCCACCAATTGCTGCGCGCAACGTTTCTCGCTGAGGCTCACGTAAAGATGATCGCCCACCAGCAGAAGGAACGGCTGGCCGTCCGCAAACTCTCGCGCACACGACACGGCGTGACCGTAGCCGAGCGGTTGGGGTTGCTCGACGAACTGCAACCGGCTTGCGTGGCCGCCGGCGGCCGTGCGATAGGCCGTCTGGTCGCCGGGATGAACGACGACGCAAATCTCCTCCACACCGGTCAGCAACGTTTCCTCGATGATGATGTTGAGCGCGGTCTTGGTGGCGCCGTCGCGGTCCACCAGCGTTTGGAGTGGCAACGTGCGCTGGCTGGCACCCGCCGCGGCAATGATGGCTTTCTTGATGTCCACGATGCTCCTTCGGTTCGGTTGGCGGTGAGGTTACAGGTTTGCCGCTGGGAGTCAATCGCCCGCAGAACTACCTCGCCAACTTGAGCGCGACGCTGTTGAAGAACTCAATGCGACGTCGGACGCGCAGATCACGTAGAACAGTTCCCAAGTCTGTTCATCCGGCGATCAGTCCCTGACACCCCCTCAAAGTCGGACCGATAAGGCCACGCCGGCGCGGGGGCGCTCATTTGGCCGGCGGCTTGGAAAGCTCGGCGACTTTTTGGAGGTCGCGCCGGGCGAGGTCGGGACGGTTGAGTTTGTGGAGGACGATGCTGCGTTCCTGGTAGGCGAGAGGGAAGTTGGGGGCGAGTTCGATGGCCTTGTCGAGGTCGGCCAGCGCAGCGTGCAAATTGCCGATCTGGTGCTGAATCGCGCCGCGCAGCAGCCACGCGCCGGCATAGTTTGGTTGCAGTTCGGCCAGCCTGTCGGCGTCGGCCAGCGCCTCGGTCAACGCGCCCTTGAGGGCCAGCACGCGGGCGCGCTCCTCGCGGGCCGCGGCGGATTTTGGATCGAGTTTCAGCGCGAGGTCGAGGTCGCGCCGGGCCGCGTCGAGCCGGTCGAGCCGGCGCAGGCAATTGGCGCGCCATGCGAGCCACTGCGGCTGGTTCGGCTCGGCCTTGAGCGCGCGGTCGAAATCAGCCACGGCGTCGGGCAGATCGCCCTTGAGAGCGGCGGCCAGACCGCGATGCGCGCGCAGCATCGGCGTGTCCNGGCCGAGCTGGATGGCGCGGTCAAAATCGCTGATGGCCTCGGTGGTGCGGCCGGCGTTGACGCGCAAGATGCCGCGGTTGGCCCATGCTTCGGCGAACGCGGGCGCCAGTTTCAACGCCTGGTCGAACTGCGTCATCGCCTCGGCGGCTCGGCCGCGCTGCATGTTGACGACGGCCTGCTGGAAAAGTTGCAACGCGCGCTGCACGTCGGGTGGGATGGTGATGGCCACGGGCGCGCCGGGCGCCGGCGGCGGGCGCAAACCGCTGCCGGCGGGAGGCGGTTGCATGACAACCGACGGCACGCCCAGCACGACGGCGGCGGCGCGACGTTCCTCGGCCGCGCGGTCTTTCTGTTTCCACTCGTCGTAGATTTGCGCGCGGGCGAGGTGGACTTGGGCGCGCATGGGCGGTTGCAGGTCGGCCTTCAACGCGAGGCTGTAATCCTCCATCGCGCCGTCGAGGTCCTGGCGCTTGATCTTGATGGCGGCGCGGCGCAACAGCAGCGACGGCTCGCGCGCGTGAGCGTAAGCGCGGTCGAGGTCCACTAGCGCGCTCTTGGTTTCGCCCAGCGCCTCGTAGGCGGCGGCGCGGCCTTCGTAGGCGTAGGCGTAGTTCTTATCGAACCCGATAGCAGCGGTGAACTCCTCCATCGCGCCATCGGTGTCTTTCTTGAGCAACAAGGCCGCGCCGCGGACGGCGTGGGCGGAGGCGTCGCGGGGCAGCAGCGCAACGAGTTTGTCGCCCGCGGCAAGTGCGCCGTCGGCGTCGTTGCGCAACAGTTGGACCATGCCCAGTTCCTGCCACGCGCCGACAAAGTCGGGCTGCAACTCGACGGCGCGTTGGAGATGCTTGGCGGCAAGGTCGAGCAAGCCGATCCGGCGCAGGATGTGTCCATGGATCGCTTGGGCCACGGGCAGGTTGGCGCCGAACGCAACGGCTTCGGCGGACGCGGCGACAGCCTCCTCCAGCTTGTTCTGCGCGCGCAACTGATCGGCCTGGCGCACTTTCTCCATCGCGCGGGCCAAATCGCCCTGCGGCAGCAACCGCGAGACGTGCTCGGCGAGGTTGAGGCTGAAATCCCCCGCCACGTCGCGGGCCAGCGACACGACGAGCGCGATCTTCACCGCGCACGATAAGACCGGCCGGATCATCGTTGGCCGCGACTCCCGCCGTGCCTGTCTCGATAGCCCGCCATCAGCGTCAGCATCTCGCGCACGGCCTGGCTCAGCCCGGCGAAGATGGCGCGGCTGATGATGGAGTGGCCGATGTTGAGTTCCTCCAAGTGCGGGATTAACAGGATGCGGTGGATATTCTGGTAGTTGATGCCGTGGCCGGCGTTGACGCGCAGGCCAAGCCGATGGGCGAGTTTCGCGCCACGGATAAGCCGTTCCAGCTCGCGTTCGGCGGCGGCTCCGGTGGCGTTGCAGAAAGTGCCCGTATGCAGCTCGATGAACTCGGCGCCCGTCTTGGCGCTGGCCTGAATCTGACGCGGATCGGGGTCTATGAACAAGCTGACCTCGCGGCCGCCGGCCTGGAGTTGTTTGACAACGGCGGCGATGTGCTTAAAGCCGCCGACGACATCCAAGCCGCCCTCGGTGGTCACCTCCTGCCGGTTCTCCGGCACCAAACAGCAGACTTCCGGCTTCACATCGAGCGCGATGCGGACCATCTGCGGCGTCGGGGCCATCTCCAAATCAATCCGCGTGCGGCAGGTCTGGCGCAACAGTCGCAGGTCGCGCTCCTGCAGGTGGCGACGGTCTTCGCGCAGATGGCAGGTGATGCCGTGCGCGCCGGCCAGTTCGACGATCTCGGCCGCCCAGACCGGATCGGGTTCGGGCACCGCGCCGCCGGTGACGCCCTTGTAGCGCGCCTCGCGCAGCGTGGCGACGTGATCAATGTTGACTCCCAGCTTGAGCATGGCGCGCAAAATATGAAGTTGGCGCGCGGCAAAAGCAACCGGCAAGACACTACGCGGGCGGCAGATAGCGCATAGCGGCCTTCGGGGCGCCGTTGTCGCGCAGCGTCACGCCGGCGTATTTCTGAACGAACTCCTTGATGCTCAACGTGATGCCGGGGAAGAGCGCCTTGATCTCGGCGCCGGAAACGCCCTCGCCTCCCTTGCTGGCAATGAATTGCACGATGGCTTCTGCCATTTTCTTCAGCTCCTCCTTGCTGCGGCGGGCGCGCTTGCCTTCCTCCACCTCCTCGTCGGAAGGCTTTTGTTCTTGCGGCGGCGGAATGTAGTAGCGGCCGTTGGCGCTCTTGTAGAGTTCGTTGAGGCGTTGGATCTGGGTGTCCAACTCCGCGGCACGCTTTTGCGCGGTTTCCAATACGCTCCTGCGTTGAGACAACAATTGATCAATGGCCGCAGCGGCGTTTTCGGCAAGCGCCTCCATCTCACGGAGCAGTTTGGTGGGTTCCACAGCGGGGGAATCTTTTGATGACATAAACTTCTCTTTCTTTTGGTTCTTCGGTCTTTGTCCAGATGTTGGCAGAGAGTTCTGCCGTGGTCAAGGGGGCAGCGAAATTATTATTGCGTATCCGGCCTGATCGTTAGCGACCGGTTTGGGCGCGGGGCAGAGCGGGAAACCTCGGCTCATGTTGTTTAAGCCACGACGCGCAACCGCCAACGAAGGACTGCAAAGGCATTGGATTCCGCTTACCCATGCGCATCTAACATTGGCTTTTGGGCAGGATCTCTTTCCTCAACCGCGGGCGAGGTAAACGTCATGCTTCAACTGCATGGTTCCAGACAAAAACTGTCGCGCCAGTGGACACTTGGGGGCTGGCATCAGCACTGCTCTGCCTTAGCGGTGCCACTCGAAAGACGTTTCGTGGCCAGCATGTGCAAGGACAACTGATCGAAGTGCAGCCCACGTCTCCGACCAGTTGACGTGCTAGAAACAAATCGAGAAGGCGCCGGACGCCGGTTTGCGCAGATTGTGCCGCACAACGCGGCCAAGACCTCGCCGTCGCTCGGGAGAATATGCCAACTGGGCGGCCCCATTTCTCCCGGGCCGGCGGGGAATCTTTTTTCCCTCCAACACCTCCCGCGATTCCGTTCAAAAGTCGTGCTCCAACACTGAACATCCTGTAAAAACTACATGGTCAGTAGATTCGCAACCTGGCATGAAGACAAATCGGATTCCGAAGTGCTTGCAGTTCGTCCTGCTCTTCGCTTCGCTGGCGCCCGTGGCTGGTTGCCGCACGACGCAAGTCGGCCGGCCGTCGCATACGGCCGTCACGGTTTTTCGCGTGGAGAAGCTGGCTGAGATGGACGCGGCCATCGCGGACGCCATCGCAGCAAGAAAAATCCCCGGCGGCGTCCTGTGGCTGGAACATCGGGGCCATGCCTATCACAAGGCCTATGGCCAGCGCGCCATTCTGCCAGTGGGCGAGCCGATGACAGAAGGCACAATCTTTGACGCGGCGTCGCTGACGAAAGTGGTCGCCTGCGCGCCGGCGGTCATGTGGCTGCTGGAACGGGGTCGCGTGAAGCTCGACGCGCCTGTTGTTTCTTATCTGAAGGAGTTCAAGGGCAATGGACGCGACGCGATCACCGTGCGACACTTGCTGACGCACACATCCGGGCTGAGGCCGGACATCGCGCTCAAACCCGACTGGTCCGGTTACGACAGCGCAATCCGACTGTGCTGCGCAGAAAAGCCAGTGGCCAGACCGGGCGAGAAATTCATTTACAGCGACACCAACTTTATGTTGCTCGGCGAGATTGTTCGGCGTGTCAGCGGCCAACGATTGAACGAGTTCGTCCGGTTTCGCCTCTACGAACCGCTGAAGATGTGGGATACCGGCTTCAACCCGTCACCAGACACCCTGTCGCGAATCGCGCCCACCGAGATTGAGGACGGGCAGCCGTTGCGCGGCACGGTGCATGATCCACGCGCGCGACGCATGGGCGGCGTGTCAGGACATGCCGGGTTGTTCACCACCGCGCGCGATCTGGCCCGCTATGCGCGGTTCATGCTCAACCAAGGCGAACTTGACGGCGTGCGTGTCTTTTTCGCGAGGACTGTGCGGCTCATGACCAGTGTGCAAACGCCCCCCGCCCTCTCCGTGAAGCGCGGACTGGGCTGGGACATTGATTCCGGGAAACTCAGTTCACCACGCGGCAGCCTGTTTCCCATCGGCTCCTACGGCCACACGGGTTGGACCGGCACATCGCTATGGATTGATCCCTGTCTCTTATACACA
>JAOACV010000156.1 GCA_026417675.1 Verrucomicrobiia bacterium | reverse complement strand
GCGGCGCGGCGACCACAGCGCCGAACGGCTGCGGCTGGAGCGCGAACATCTGGAGCTGGCCCGCGCCAAGCTGCGCGAAAAAACGGAAGCGGCGCGCCGGAAACGGGCGGTCGAGCGCCCGGATGATATGCGCGGCCAGCAGCCGCCGGCGCCGCAGGAGCGTGGCCGGGGAACGCGGGACATCTTCGACGCTGACCGTCCTGCGCCCGATGACAATGGCCCGGCCATCGTCTCACATCCCGCCGGTGTTCGGCCGACCGCGGTTTCAGCGCGTTCGGAGAACGCGCTCCACCCGGATGGCGACCCAACTCGCGTCTCGATTCAAGGTGAATCAAGCCCAATCAAGCCTTGCGGAGCCGAAGTGGATGCATGGAGATAACTCAAAACTGCGGCAAGGTTCGAGGTGCATCGCGTTCTCCGAACGCGATAACCCGCGCACGGCAGGAGCAGCGCGTTCGGAGAACGCGCTCCACCAGATAAGCCTAATCAAGCCTTGCGGAGCCGGAGAGAATGCGCGGATATAACTCAAAACTGCTGCAAAGGCCGAGGTGGATCGCGTTCTCCGAACGCGACAACCCGCGCACGACAGGAGCAGCGCGTGCGGAGAACGCGCTCCACCCGCGGCAAAACAATCCTGCCGCAGCCTTGGGCATGAATGTTGAAGACCGCAATACGAGCTTTCGCGACGACCCGCATTGTGCCATTCTGGAAGCGAAAGATTGCCCAACATGACGACCTCGCGACCCCAACGCGGCGCGCCCGCCAAAGCGCCTTCGATCAGCCGCCTCATCCGCGCGTTGCGCGCGGTTTATCCGCAGGCGCGCTGCGCGCTGGACCACCGCAACGCGCTGGAGCTGCTGGTCGCGACGATCCTCTCGGCGCAATGCACCGACAAGCGGGTCAACCTCGTCACCCCGGCCCTCTTCGCCCGGTTCAAGACGGCGGCGGATTACGCCAACGCGCCGACGCGGGAACTGGAGGGGATGNTTCGCAGCACCGGCTTCTACCGCAACAAGGCCAAGGCCATCCAGGCGGCGTGCAAGGACATCGTCGAAAAGCACGGCGGCCGGGTGCCCGACACGATGGAGGCGCTGACGAGCCTGCGCGGGGTCGGACGCAAGACGGCCAATGTCGTCCTCGGCAACGCGTTCGGCAAGAGCGAGGGCGTGGTCGTGGACACGCACGTGGGCCGACTCTCGCAGCGGCTGGGCCTGACGCGGGAGCGCAACCCGGAGAAGATCGAGCGCGACCTGATGGAACGGGTGCCGCGCGAGCTGTGGGCGATGTTCGCGCATTGGCTGATCTGGCATGGACGGCAGCGCTGTTTTGCCCGAAAGCCGGATTGCGAACACTGCGAACTGGCCCGTCTTTGCCCCAAGGTTGGCGTCGCATGAACAACGAACCCGGAATAATAGTCCTCTTCGGCGCGGCCTTGCTGGTCGCGGTGGTCGTCGTGTCGGTGTGGGCCGCCATCACGCTGCGCTATCGCATCACGGACAAGGCGGTGGAGGTCCTGGTGTTCGGCCGCTGCGTGCGCCGGGTGCGGCTGGACGACATCGCCCATGTCCGGCGGGGCCATTGTTTCTGGAACGAGCACTGGACCACGTTCAAGTTCTGGAACGCGGTGACGCTGAGGCGCAAGAGCGGCCTGGTCAAAAATTTCGTCATCACCCCCGACAACCCGGCGCGGTTCATCGCCGAACTAACGCGCAAACTGGAGGAACATCATGGTTGAACTGAAAGCGGGCGACAAGGCCCCCGACTTCACCGCCGCCGCAAGCAGTCTCTTCAACGGCGCGTCTGAGATGCGGCTTCGTCTGGACGAAGCGGTCGGGAACCGCGCCGCGTTTGAAGACGCGGCTGGCGCGCGGCCACAAGCTTGACAGCGGTGTCTGCCACCGGCAGACTGTGACCCAGCCCAAGTGGCTCAAACAGAGTGATTATGACAACCCGTAATCGGCAGACCGTAACGCGCACAGCGGCTCATTTTCGTCCGGGCCGGGTCTTGCGCTGGACAGCATTCCCGATCCTCGCGCTGGCCGCGTGGTTTGCCGCAACGGCCCACGCCAAGCCGCTTGGTCAAGCGACCGTCACCCAGATCAACAACGACGTGCGTTACAAGCCCGGCGCAGGCAGCGAACGCCCCGCCAGACGCCAGGACGTGGTTCGGGGCGCGGACACGCTGCGCACGGGCCAGAAGTCGCAGGCGGAATTGGAGTTCGAGGACCGCACCATCACGCGGCTGGGGTCCAATTCGATTTTCACGTTCGACCCGCAGAAGCGGGAGTTTGAGTTGAAGAAGGGGCTGATACTGTTCGACATGCCCCCCAACGCCGGGGGCGGCAAGATCGTCACTCCGGCCGGCACGGCGGCCATCGAAGGCACGGCTGGCATCATTTCCTATCGCAGCGCGCCGAAGATCATCTGTCTGGCGGGGAAGATTCAGGTCTTTAACCCGAACGGCAAATTGGTGGCCACCGTCCTGCCCGGCCAGTTGTTCATCATGGGCGTGACGAAGTATCCCGTGGATTTCCTGCTCAGCGGCATCAAGACCGGCAAGCTCTGGGGCAAAGGTTTGCCGAATAACCAGGACGAATTCGAAAAGTCCAGCAACGACCAGTTGAACAAGCTCAAGAACGGCCAGTTGGAACTGACGCCGTTCACGATGATCGGCGAAGGTCTGGACGTGTTCGTGGCCACCGCCGACGGACAGCAATTCAATCAGGGCATTGAACAGAAAACACAGGGTTCGTCTCTCAACCCGGGACCCACGCCGCAGCCCCCAACGCCAACGCCCACTTTTACCCTCACCAGTGACGACAAGATTGAGGTCAAGGTGACCGAGCCGACTTACGCGCAAATCGTTAGTATCAGCACCGGGCAAATTCGCAAGACAGGCTCGGTGGATGCCAGCGGCAAGGCCACCTTCGATTTCGGCAGCCAGAGCGTTCAAGTCCAAGGTCCTGGCGGGCCGGACGTGGTCATGAACCCGGCGAATGCCACCGTGAACATGGATTTCAAGACCACCGGCAACCTGGCGTTTCTGAATGCCGGCGGGACTGGAGGTGGGTCTGATCACTCCACCGAGCTTCTAAGATTCCAAGGGGGCGCCATCCAGTTTATCAACTCCCAGTTCCATCCCGGCATGGCCAATTCCCCATACGGCCCCAGCCTGCTGTCGTTTAACTCCGGCAGCTCTCTGCTGGTGGACCCTTCCACCCTGACGGTTGAAAGCGGCCGGATCGGCGAATACCTCAATGTGGCGGGCCGGCTCGAACTGTTCGGCAACACGGCCGTCAGCGTGCTCAATTCCACGCTGTCCACGCCGGGCGAGTGGACCGGACTGGACAGCGGCATCTACATCGCGGGCAGCACCGTGGACCTCTACGGCTCCAGCCTCGATCCCGGTCCGACCGGCGTCGCGTTAATCCGCACGCTCACCGGCAACGTCGTGCGCCCGCCGGCCAGCGGCGCCTACTACGTGTATAAGCTGAGCGACCCCTGGCCGTTCAGGCTCACGCATACGGACATCTTCGACATCAACACGGGCGGCACGCCCTACGCGCGGATTGTGAACCAAATCACGGGCGAGACACGCTTGGAAGGCAGCTTTGAAGCCGGCGGCACGGTGAAGTTCAACTTCGGCAGCCAGAACATCCTGGCGACGACCTACGGCCCGGAGACGGTCCTCACTCCGGCCGGCGCTCTCTTGGCGATGAACTTTGAGACCACGGGAAACTTCGCGTTCGTCAACATGGGCCACGGCGAGGGGGGCGGTGGGACCGACATTCCCACCCAGCGGCTCGGTTTCACCGCCTCGAACATTGGCTTCATCAACTCCAAGCTCGATCCCGGTCACGACAGCTCGCCCGCCGGCCCCAGCTCGTTGTTCTTTTCGGCGAGCGGCAACATTTTTGTGGATCCGTCCCAGCTTTACGTCGCCAGCGGGTTTGAGGACGGCAAGGATGTCGGAGGTGTGATTGATCTGGCCAGCCAAGGTCAATTCACCTTCGCCGGCACTACAGAGCAAAAGACGAGCGCGATTGCGCGAGGCCCGGACGCGGGCGGCGAGATCACCCTGATGAGCGCGGGCAACCGTGTGCAAATCAGCCAGGCGCTCATTGACGCCAGCAGCACCAATCCCGGCAACTCCAGCGCGCAGGGCGGCGGGGTGACCATCATGGGCGCAACCCAAGTGACCGTTCAGGACTCGACGGAAGTGTTGGCGCGCGGATTCCAAGGCGGTTCGATCCAAGTCAGCGCTTTCAGTCCGAACGCCAATCTGCTGGCCCAAAGCTCGGTGTTTGACGCCAGCAGCAATAGTTCGGACCCCAACGCCGCCGGCGCCATCGGCGGCAGCGTCAGTTTGATTAGTATGGGCATCCTCGGTTTCTCCGGCGAAACAGGCAACCCCTACGCCCAGGCGTATGCGCGGGGTCTTGAAGGCGGCGGTGTGAGCTTGGCGAGCTATGGTGAACGATTCTTGTCGGGCGCGAGCGGGCCGGTCCCTGTGGATGGTGTCTTCATCCACGATGCCGTTCTGGACGCCAGCACCACCGGCACCGATCCCTATAATCCCAACGCGAAGGGCGGCAGCGTGACGATCGGCGGCCAGCTCCAAGTGGTGATCCAAGACAACACCTTCATCGCGGCCGATGGTCCCTCGGGCTACGGCATGGGATACGGACAACACGCCGGCGCGGTGGACATTCGGTCCATGGGAAGCAGCGACTTGCCAGGCCGCGTTGTCGTTACGGCAAGCGACGCGGGAAACGTCAAGATTGGCGCGGTGGATTTCGTCCCCTACGGCATGGGCGGCGGCGGTCCCGCAAACGGCAACATCCGCGTGAGCGGCGCTGACCGCGGCCATGAATCCTACACCGTCAATCTCTCCTCCAGCAGCGAAACCGGCGGCGGCGCCGTCGTCCTGAACGCCGCGAACTCCATCGGCGTGATGCACGCCTCGCTGACCGCGGACGCCTTCGGGGCCTCGTCCATGACGCCGGGCATCGTCCACGTCCAAGCGCCCGAGGTGATGTTCAACGGCGCCAACCTCAGCGCCAGCACGGAGGCCGGCGCCGGGCCGGCGGGGCGCATCAACGTCTTCGGCCTCAATCCCAACGGCAGTTTCGACGAAACCAGCGTGGAGATTTACAACTCACATTTCCTCACGACTGGCAACAGCAAGAACGCCGACAGCGGCATTTTCATTAAAGGCCGCCAAGTTGACATCGCCGGCTTTAATCCCGATACGTTTAATCCCGGTCCCGCGCGCGTCGTCATCGAGACCTTCAATGCCGGCTCGACACTCGGCGGCCAGATCAACATCTGGGATCCCTTCAACTTGCAGTTCAGCCGTCCGATTGACGCGATCACCGGCTCGCTCAATCTCACCTGCGACCCGGCCGCCGCCTCGCCGCAGATCACGTTTGTGCCGCAAACCCCGGACCCCAATTGGACCAGTTTCGCGCGCTTCAGCGCCACCGCCACCGCGCCCAGCTTTCTGCCCAGCGGGATGAACCTCGAACTGCTCGGCGTCCGGGACGTTTCCAATGTTCGCACGATCAAGGTGGTCGCCCAAGGCAACATGGGCGGCGGTCAGATCACGGCCAACGTGCCCGACACGATCAAGATGGTCAGCGCCAAGCTCGACGTCTCCAACGGGGGCGGTTACGCCGCCGGCAACATGGACTTGACCGCCAGCAACGTCCTCCTTTCCGACACTGACTTCGATGCCAGCTCCATGAGCGAGGTTCCCGGACCAGGCGGCCAGATCAACGTCACCGGACGCAACTCCGTCCAACTCACCAGCTCGACCACGACCATGACCGCCGACGGCTCCACAGCGGGCACGGTTCGGCTGGTCTCCGGCAGCGAAACACAGGCCGGCGAAGTGAAGATTGAGGCGTTGAATTCCGCCGGCTTTATCAAACTCAAGGCGGAAGACGCCGCCCACATCCTGGCGAGTCTGCCCCACAGCGGCGGCTTTGTGGACATCGTCGGCGCGGAACGCGGCGAGAATCCGCCGACTGTGCAGATTCGCGCCGGCCAGACCAGCACCGGGGCCGGCGGCAACATCATGATCAAGGCCGTCGAGGCCATCCGCCTGGCCAACGTTGGCATCAGGGCCGACGCCGGCCCCGGCGGCGGCGCCGGCCGTTCGAGAGGCTCGGGCAACGGCAGATCGAGCCGCCGGCCCGGCTCCAACGCCGCCGCGATCTCCTCGGTGGTCGCGCCGGGACCGACGATTTCCGCAAGCACTTCCTGGGGCACAGGGAAGGGTGCTCGGTCATTGATCGCCGCGCGAAACCCTTCCGCCAGTTCGCGCCGCGCCTGTTCGATCGCTTCGCGCCCGGTTTCGATGATCTCCGGCTTGACCGGCGCTTCGGCTGGGT
>JAOACV010000155.1 GCA_026417675.1 Verrucomicrobiia bacterium | reverse complement strand
GGCCGGTGAGGTGATTGCAGATGATGTCCATGGTGCCGTCGGGCCGGCGACGGCCGCCGGGACCGAGCGGGGCGCGTTTTTCCCATTGGGCGCGATAATACGCCATCGCCTGCCGCAGCTTGGGCGTGACGGGACCAGCCGGGTCGGGGTCGCCGAGTAATTGGCCCAGCACCAGTTCCCCTGCCTTGATAGCGCCGCAATCGCCCTCGCCGGTAACGCCGCCGCGGCGCAACGCTTGGTAGGGCGTGGTGGGAAGGTTGAACGTCTCGGCCAGGGCGATGCCGCACGAGCGATGCGGCACCTGCCTGCCTTCGTAGAGCGTGAACGCCTTTTGCCGCGCGGCGGCCATCAGCGATTTTTCCTGTTCGGTTGTCATGGGTGGGAATCAGTCAACAGTTCGTTGGCGGCCTGGACGACATTGGCGGCGGTAAAGCCAAATTTTTCCGCCAGCACCTTGTAAGGCGCGCTGGCGCCAAAACGATCCAAACCAACGACGCGGCCGCGCCCGCCGACCCAGCGTTTCCAGCCGAGGCTCACTCCCGCCTCGACGGCGAGCCGCGCCCAAACCTTGCAGGGCAGCACCGACACGCGATATTCCGGCGATTGTTTCTCGAACAGGTCCCAGCTCGGCATGGAGACGACGCGCACGCGCCTGCCTTGCTGCGCCAGTTGCTGGCCGGCTTCCAGCGCAATGTGCACCTCGGAACCGGTGCCGATCAGGATCAGTTCGGGATCGCCGCTGCTCTCCCAGAGCACGTAAGCGCCTTTGCGCACCCCGTCGGCTGGCGCGAGTTTCGCGCGATCGAGCACCGGCAGGTTTTGGCGCGTCAGGCAGAGCGCGGTCGGGTTGTGCGAGTTCTCCAACGCCACGGCCCACGCCACGGCCGTCTCGGTGGCGTCAGCGGGGCGGATAACCGACAGATTCGGGATCGCGCGCAACGACGCCAGATGCTCGACCGGCTCGTGCGTCGGACCGTCTTCGCCGACGAAGATCGAGTCGTGCGTGAACACGTAGATCACGTGCAGATGGCTCAGTGCAGCCAGGCGGATGCTCGGCCGCATGTAGTCGGCGAACACGAAGAATGTCGCGCCGAACGGGATCAGTCCGCCGTGGTAGGCGATGCCGTTCATGATCGCGCCCATGCCGTGCTCGCGCACGCCGAAGTGGAAGTTGCGGCCTTTCGGGTTGGCCGCGCTGAATTCGCCAAACTCCTTCACGAGCGTCTTGGTGGACGGCGCGAGGTCGGCCGAACCGCCAACAAGGTTGGGCACCAACGCAAACAGCGCCTTCAGCACCTCGCCGCTGGAGCTGCGCGTGGCGGCGGGTTTCGCGCCGGCGAACGTCGGCAGCTTCGCCAAGAGGTCTGCGGGCATGTTGCCGCTCCAGCACTGGTCCCACATCTTTGCCTTGTCCGGATGACGCTGACGCCACGCCTGAAAACGCGTGTTCCATTCCCGCTCGGACTGCTCGCCCTGCTGCTTCAGCCCGGCGAAGAACGCGCGCACGCTCTCCGGCACGAGAAACGCCGGTTCGACTGGCCAGCCCGCGGCCTGTTTCGCGCCGCGAATCTCGTCGTGGCCAAGTGGCTCGCCGTGCGAAGCCGCGGTGTTGGCCTTCGTCGGCGCGCCCTTCGCGATGGTGGTCGTGGCGACGATCAGGTGAGGCTTGTTTGGAATGCCGCGCGCGATCCGCAACGCCTGCTCGACCTGCGTGCGATTGTGACCGTCCACGTGCTGCACGTGCCAGCCGTAGGACTCAAATCGCTTGCCGACATCCTCGCTGAATGCGAGCGAGGTGTTGCCCTCGATGCTGATGTGGTTGGAGTCGTAGAGGAAGACGAGCTTGCCCACTTGGAGATGTCCGGCCAGCGAGCACGCCTCGTGCGAAACGCCCTCCATCATGTCGCCGTCGCTGACGATGGCGTAGGTCCAGTGGTCCACGACCGGTTCTTCGCCTGGCTCGTTGAACATCGCGGCGAGGATTTTTTCCGCGATGGCCATGCCGACCGCGTTGCCGGTGCCTTGGCCGAGCGGCCCCGTGGTGGTCTCGACGCCGGGCGTGACGCCGAACTCCGGGTGGCCGGGCGTGATCGAACCCCACTGTCGAAATTGCTGGAGCTGTTCCATCGGCACGTCGTAGCCGCACAGGTGTAGCAGCGAGTAGAGCAACATGGAGCCGTGGCCCGCCGAAAGGACGAACCGGTCGCGATTGGCCCACTTCGGGTTGGCGGGCGAGTGGCGCAGGAACTTCGTCCAAAGCACATACGCCATGTCGGCCGCGCCCATCGGCATGCCCGGGTGGCCGCTCTCTGCCTTCTGCACTGCGTCCACCGCGAGGAATTTGATGGTGTTGACAACGAGTTCTTCCAATGCCGCGCCAGAGGCGTTCTTGCCAAAGTCGGCTGCAGGAGTCGGTTGATTGAGTGTATTCATGTCGGTCTTGTTGAAAAAAGCGGCGCCACTATAAGCCGCCATCGGGTCGAGGCAAGAAAAAGCCGTGGCCAACCGCGCCGCGTCTGGCATATTGGCGCCGTGAAACTTTTTACCTTTGTCGAAGGGCCGATCGAGAACAACACCTACCTCGTCGCCGACTCGGCGGGCGGCGAGGCGATGGTCGTGGACGCGCCGTTTGGCAGCGCGGAGGTCATCGCGCGGGCCGCGCGCGACCACAAGCTGACCGTCCGCAGCATCGTCACCACGCATGGCCACTGGGACCACATTGCCGACCTCGCCGCGCTTAAACGGCTGACCGGCGCGGCGCTGTTATGTCATCCCGCCGACGAAATCCTGCTGATGGACCCGGACCGCATGCGCGCGTTCGGCATGCCCGGGACGCTTGAACCGGTTGGGGCGGACCGCAACCTCAACCACGGCGATACGGTCACCGTTGGCGCGCTTGCGTTTCGCGTCCTGCACTGTCCCGGCCACGCCCCCGGCCACATCGTTCTGCACGAGCCGAGGGAGAAGATTTGTTTCTGCGGCGATGTGATTTTTGCCGGCTCGGTCGGCCGCACTGACCTGCCAGGCTGTTCGTGGGACGCGCTCGCCCGCTCCATCCGCGAGAACATCCTCAGCCTGCCCGACGACACCCGCTTGCTGCCCGGCCACGGCCCGGAAACGACCGTCGGCTACGAACGCGAAAACAATCCCTTCTTGCAGTAACGGCTGAGCAGCCGCGCGCGTTTTTGCTTTTCATCCCGCCGGCAGATCCGCTCTATACTACGCGCATGAATACTGCATCCAGCCGCCGTCAGTTTCTCGCTCAAACTTCCCTCGCAGCCGCCGGCCTCGCTGCTTTGAAGAACATGTCTATCCTGCGCGCCGCGGACTCGCCCGGCGAAAAGATCGTCGTGGGCGTCATGAGTTGCAGCGGGCGCGGCACGGCCCACATGAAGGCGCTGTTGCAGGTGCCCAACGTCGAGATCGCCTACGTCTGCGACGTGGATTCCACCCGGCTCGCGACCGGCGTGCGCGAGGTGATGAAGAAGCAAGCGAAGGAGCCAAAGGCGGTCAAGGATTTCCGCCGCATGCTCGATGACCGCGACGTGGACGCGATTACCATCGCCGCGCCGAACCACTGGCACGCCATCGCCACCATCATCGCCTGTGCCGCCGGCAAGCACGTCTATGTCGAGAAGCCCGGCAGCCACAACGCGCGCGAGGGCGAACTGATGGTCGCCGCCGCGCGCAAACACAAACGCGTCGTTCAGATGGGCAACCAGCGGCGCAGTTGGCCGGGCATGATCGAGGCGGTGGCCAGGCTGCGCGAGGGCGTCATTGGCCGCTTGTTCAGCGCGCGGTGCTGGTATGTCGCATCGCGCCCCACCATCGGCCGTGGCAAGCCCGCGCCGGTGCCGGAGACGCTGGACTGGACGCTCTGGCAGGGCGCCGCGCCGGAGCGGCCTTATCTGGACAACATTGTGCATTACAACTGGCACTGGCGGTGGCATTGGGGCGGCGGCGAGATGGCCAACAACGGCATCCACTCGCTCGACGTGGCGCGCTGGGGCCTCGGTGTCGAATACCCGCGCCGCATTACCTACGGCGGCGGGCGCTATCACTTCGACGACGACCAGGAGACGCCCGACACCGGCGTCGCGACGTTCGATTTCGGCAATGTGTTCATCTCGTGGGATTGCAGCAGTTGCCATCCTCGCAAGGCCGAGCCGATCGGCACGACCATTTTTTACGGCGAAAAAGGGACGCTCATCATCCAGGGCGGCGACTACAAAGTGTTCGATCCCGCGGGCAAGCAGGTCGCCGAGGGCAAGGGCAAAGCCGGCGACGTGGAGCACTTCGCCAACTTTGCCGACGCCATCCGCGGCAAGACCAAGCCGAACTCCGAGATCGCCGAGGGCCAGAAGAGCACGTTGCTTTGCCACCTCGCCAACATCGCTTGGCGCGCCGGTCACACGATCAACTTCGACCCCAAGACCCGCCGCATCATCGGCGACCCCGATGCGATGAAATTCTGGGGCCGGGACTATCGCCCCGGTTGGGAGCCGAAGGTGTAGCGGCCCGCAATTCTGCAAAAGGTGGGCGGAGTCTCAGCTCCCCGCACGGTTCCAACGAGGAGCGGCGGTTTGAAACCGCCGGTCCCAGTTACGGACAGCCGCGCATCCTCTCGCTCAACGATGTCAGCGAATGGTTCCCGGCTGTCTCGAACACCGGCGAGATTCTTTTCGCGCGCTGGGACTACATTGACCGCGACGCCGTCACGCACCAGAACCTCTGGTCCATGCGCCCCGACGGCACCAACCCCATGGCCGTCTGGGGCAACGCGACTCCCAAGCCGCACTGCACGTTCCAAGCGAAAGCGATTCCCGGCAGCCGCAAAATTGTGTTCGTCGCCTCCGCGCATCATGCCATCACCGGCGGGCCGGTCTGCGTGCTCGACCCGTCGGTGGACCCGAACAGCCAGGCCGCCATCACGCGCATCACGCCAGGGCCGTATCCAGAGGCAGAGAGCAGCCACATCCCGGAGTATTACGCGTCGCCGTGGCCGCTGTCGGAGACACTGTTCCTCGTCGCCTACAGCCGCGACCGGCTGATTTTCGAGGGCGAGCATGGGAAGAACCCAAACCCCGACAACGCGCTCGGTCTCTACGTCCTCGACGCCGCCGGCAACCGCGAGTTGCTCTACCGCGACCCGAAGCTCGGCTGCACCAGCCCGATCCCGCTCCGGCCGCGACCCGCGCCGCCTGCGTTGCCGAGCACCGTTATCGCTGAAGCGTCGCCGACCGGCGAGATGCTTGTTACCGACATCTATCAGGGCCTCGGCGACGTGCCGCGCGGCACGATCAAGGAACTCCGCATCGTCCAGATTTTCCCCAAGACAACCTGGCTGGCCAATTCCCCGCGTATCGGCGTGGCGGGCGAGGAGAACACGCGCGCCATCCTCGGCACCGTGCCGGTGGAAGCTGACGGCTCCGCGCGTTTCATCGTGCCCTCGCACAAACCAATCCTCTTCCAGGCGCTCGACAAGGACGGTTTCGCCTACCAGACGATGCGCTCGACGACCTACGTCCAGCCCGGCGAGAAGACGTCGTGCGTCGGCTGCCACGAGCACCGCATGTCCGCGCCCACGAAGACACGCGCCGTGCCGCTGGCGATGCAGCGCCCGCCGTCGCGCATCGAGCCGGGCGAACTCGGCGGCCGGCCGTTCGCGTTCGTCGAAGTCGTCCAACCCGTGCTCAACAAACACTGCGTGAAATGCCACAGCGGCCCCGAAGCGAAGAAAGGCATCGTCCTGACCGGCGAGCCGCAGGGCGGTTTCACAAAATCCTACATCTCACTCTGCGGCGACCCGACCCCTCCTCCGAAACAACGCAAGCCAGCCGTCAGCGACCCGCTGGTGCCGCGTTTCTCCCAGCGCAACCAAATCCAAATGACGCCCGTCGGCGGCGTTTACGGCGCGCTCGGCAGCCGCTTGATGAAGATGTTGCGCGCCGGCCACGAGGGCGTCACACTCAGTGATAGCGACCTGCGACGCCTCGCCGCATGGATTGATTGCAACGCCGTCTTCTACGGCTCGTTCGATCCCGGCGAGCAGGCCAAACAACTCGCCGGCCAACCGATCTCGATGCCGGAGATTCAGTAAACGATGCCGAAATAACGGACGCGAAAGAGTGGTGTTGAAGCTTGCCTCACGCCGCCGCACGCCGCGAACGCGACAACCGCAGCTCCAGCGCCCGTTCAAAACTGACAAGGAGGCGGATAAGCGCGTTGTATTGCGAGTGCGCGGCGTTGCCGTGGACGGCTGCGAGCATCTGGTAGAGCCGGCGGTCGGCCTGCAGCGCGTCTTGTTCCACGACGGCCACAGGCAGCCACCCAAGAGCTGCCCGCAGGAAATTGACCCGCGCTCGCCGCGTGACGGGGGCTACCGGGTTCCACGCATCGTCGTCGAGCTC
>JAOACV010000154.1 GCA_026417675.1 Verrucomicrobiia bacterium | reverse complement strand
AGATGTGTATAAGAGACAGGCCGAATGATTGCTCGGTTATCCCCTTTGGACGGACATCACCGAGCTTACGTGGTCCAAGCAACAAAGTGCGCGGCAAAAAAGCGGGCAGCACTCCAAACCATTTCGCCTGCGGCCCCCAATCAACCCCTGTCCCTCAACGTTCAGCACTTCTCGCGTCGTTTGCCCTACGATCCCGTCTCCCGTTTTTGGGAGATGCATAGGATTTTGAGCTTAAACGACGACGGGCGGGACTCTCTCGAGTCCCGCCCGCATCGTCACGACTTGACGTCTCGTCGCGGACAGGAGTGTCCGCGTTACGGTTGGCTGCGAATCAGTATTCGCCGCCGGGGTAGCCGCCGGAGCCGTGGCCGGGGGTCTCCTTCTTCTCTTTCTCCGGAATCTCGGTGACCAGGCACTCGGTCGTCAGCAGGAGGCCGGCGATGGAGGCCGCGTTCTGGAGGGCGAACCGGGTGACCTTGGTGGGGTCCACCACGCCGCTCTTGAACAGGTCCTCGTATTCGAGGGTCTCGACGTTGAAGCCCTCGCTGCCTTTGCGCTTCTTGACTTCCTGCACGACGATGGAGCCTTCGACGCCGGCGTTGATCGCCAGCATCCGCAGCGGGTCTTCCAACGCGCGCCGGACGATGTTGGCGCCGATCTGCTCGTCGCCTTCCAGCTTGAGCTTCTCGACGTCGGGAATGACGCGGATGAGCGCCACGCCGCCGCCCGGGACGATGCCCTCTTCAACGGCCGCGCGGGTCGCATGGAGGGCGTCCTCGACGCGGGCTTTCTTCTCCTTCATGGCCGTCTCGGTAGCCGCGCCGACGCGGATGACCGCGACGCCGCCAGCGAGCTTGGCCAGGCGTTCCTGTAGCTTCTCGCGGTCGTAGTCGCTGGTGGTCTCCTCGATCTGCTTCTTGATCTGCTGGATGCGGCCCTGGATGTCACTGGCCTTGCCGGCGCCTTCGACGATGGTGGTGTTTTCTTTGTCCACCACGATGCGCTTGGCCTTGCCGAGGTCGTCAAGCTGGACGTTCTCCAGTTTGATGCCGAGGTCTTCGCTGAGGAACTTGCCACCGGTGAGGATCGCGATGTCCTCGCACATGGCTTTGCGGCGGTCGCCGAAGCCGGGCGCCTTGACCGCGCAGACCTGGATGGTGCCGCGCAGCTTGTTGACGACCAGGGTGGCGAGCGCCTCGCCCTCGACCTCTTCGGCGATGACCAGCAACGGTTTGCCGACCTTGGCGACCTTCTCCAGCAACGGGAGCAGGTCCTTGAGGCTGCTGATCTTCTTCTCGTGGATCAGGACGTAGGCGTTTTCGAGCACGCACTCCATGGTCTCGGCGTCGGTGACGAAGTAGGGCGACAGATAGCCCTTGTCGAACTGCATGCCTTCGACGACGTCGAGGGTGGTTTCAATGCTCTTGGCTTCCTCAACCGTGATGGAGCCGTCCTTGCCGACCTTGTCCATCGCGTCGGCGATGATCTCGCCGATGGTTTTGTCGCCGTTGGCGCTGATGGTGGCGACTTGGGCAATCTCGGTGCGGCCTTTGACGTCCTTGCTGAGCTTCTTCAAGGCGTTGACGGCCGTGTCCACAGCCTTGTCAATGCCGCGCTTGAGCGCCATGGGGTTGGAGCCGGCGGTGACGTTCTTGAGGCCCTCGCGATAGATGGCCTCGGCCAACACGGTGGCGGTGGTGGTGCCGTCGCCGGCCACGTCGGAGGTCTTGCTGGCGACTTCGCGCACCATCTGCGCGCCCATGTTCTCGAACGGATCCTCCAGCTCAATCTCCTTGGCGACGGTGACGCCGTCCTTGGTGATGGTAGGGGAACCGTATTTCTTGTCGAGGACCACGTTGCGGCCCTTGGGACCGAGCGTGACCGCGACGGCCTTGGCCAGTTTTTCCACGCCACGCAACAGACCCTGCCGCGCGGCCTCGTTATAAATCAATTGTTTAGCTGCCATGCTGTTTCAACTCCTTTTCGGTTAGCTCTCGATGATGCCGAGGATGTCCTCTTCTTTCATGATAAGGTAGGTCTCCTCGTCAATCTTGACCTCGGTGCCGCCATACTTCGGGATGAGGACGCGGTCGCCCTTCTTGACCTCGAAGGGGATTTTCTTGCCGTCCTCGTCCACCTTGCCGGTGCCGAGAGCGATGACTTTGCCTTCTTGGGGTTTCTCCTTGGCCGTGTCCGGGATGATGATGCCGCCCTTCTTGACTTCCTTCTCTTCCAAGGGCTGCACCAACACGCGGTCACCCAACGGTTTGATGTTGATCATACGTCTTGTTTCTCCTTCCTATTGTTTGTTGTTGAGACATGCCGTGGCGAGGACGCGACAGCTTGCGCCGGGCAAGCGCCGCCCGCGAAGACGGTCACTTGCCCTTCTTCTTGCCCTCGTCCACGACCTCGAAATCGGCGTCAATCACGCCGCCGTCCTTCTCACCGGATGGCTTGCCGCCCCCCGGCCCACCCCCGCCCGCCGCCTCTGCTGCGCCCGCGCGCGGGCCGGTTTTGGCCTTCGCCTGGGCCTGCGCGTAGAGCGCGGAGGAAACTTCGTGCCACGACTCGTTCAGCGACTCCACGGCGCGCTTGAGCGCGTCGGGGTCGTCGCCCTTGAGGGCGCTCTCAACTTTTTCGATGCCCTCCTCGATCTTGCGACGGTGCTCGTCGCTGATCCTGTCCTTGTGCTCCTTCAAAAGCTTCTTGCCCTGATACACCGCGCGCTCGGCGTCGTTGCGCGCTTCGGCCTGCTCGCGCAGTTTCTTGTCTTCCTCGGCGTGCTGCTCGCTCTCGCGGCGCATTCTCTCGACTTCCTCCTTCGACAGGCCGCTGGAGCCGGTGATGCGAATCTTCTGCTCCTTGCCGGTTGCGGTGTCCTTCGCGGTGACGTGGAGGATGCCGTTGGCGTCAATGTCGAACGTGACCTCGATCTGCGGCACCATCGCGGGTGCCGGCGGGATGCCGTCAAGGTGGAAGTTGCCGAGCAGGCGGTTGAACCGGCACATGTCGTTCTCGCCCTGAAACACGCGCACCTCGACGCTGGTCTGGTTGTCCGCGGCGGTGGTGAAAATCTCGCTCTTGCGCGTCGGGATGGTCGTGTTGCGCGGGATCATCTTTGCCATGATGCCGCCCTTGGTCTCGACGCCCAGCGTCAACGGGGTTACGTCGAGCAACAACACGTCGGTGACCTCGCCCTTGAGCACGCCGCCTTGGATCGCCGCGCCGACCGCGACGACTTCGTCGGGGTTGACGCCCTGATGTGGCTGCTTGTCAATCAGCTGGCGCGCGGTCTCGACGACCTTCGGCATGCGGGTCATGCCGCCGACCAGCACCAGCTCGTCAATCTGGCTCGCCTCCAGCTTCGCGTCGCGCAAGCACGCATGGACCGGCCGCACCGTGCGCTCGAAGAGGTCGTCGCAGAGCTGCTCCATCTTGGCACGGCTTAGTTTCTTTTGGATGTGCTTCGGCCCGCTGGCGTCGGCAGTGATGAAAGGCAGGCTGATCTCGTATTCCTGGGCCGAGGAGAGCGCGATCTTGGCCTTTTCGGATTCCTCCTTGATGCGCTGGAGCGCGTCGGGCTGCTTGTGGAGGTCTATCCCCGTCTCCTTGCGGAAATCCTCGATAATCCACTCCATGATCCGCGCGTCCCAGTCGTCGCCGCCCAAATGCGTGTCGCCGTTGGTGGCCTTGACCTCGAACACGCCCTCGCCGATCTCCAGCACGCTGATGTCGAACGTGCCGCCGCCGAGGTCATACACCGCGATCCTCTCGTCCTTCTTCTTGTCGAGGCCGTAAGCCAGCGACGCCGCCGTCGGCTCATTGATGATGCGCAGGACTTCCAAGCCTGCGATGCGCCCGGCGTCCTTGGTGGCCTCGCGCTGGGCGTTGTTGAAGTAAGCCGGCACGGTGATGACCGCCTGGGTGATTTTTTCGCCGAGCCGCATCTCCGCGTCGGCCTTCAGCTTTGCCAGGATCATCGCGCTGATCTCCGGCGGGCTGAACGTCTTCGGCTTGCCGTCCACTTCAACCTCGACGTGCGCGTCACCGTTGGGGGCGCGGACCACCTTGAATGGCACGCGCTTGATTTCCTCCGTGACCTCGTCGAACTTGCGGCCCATGAAGCGCTTGATGGAATACACCGTGTTCCGCGAGTTCGTGATCGCTTGCCGCTTGGCGGCCTCACCGACCAGCCGCTCGCCGGACTTGGTGAATGCCACCACCGACGGCGTCGTGCGCCGGCCTTCGGAGTTTTCCAAAACCACCGGCTCGCCGCCTTCCATGACAGCCATGCACGAATTGGTTGTGCCCAAGTCAATGCCTAGAACCTTCGCCATAAAAATCCTTTCAAGTCTTGGATAGACCTCAACGCCGGCCCGGGGAAGCAGTGGCAGTGCCATAAGCGCCCGGTCTCCCCAAGGCTCTCGACAACCCGCGGTTTCTCAAGGACTTGCAACGAAAACCGAAAGGATCATCGAGGCCGTAACGCAGCACAGCAGATGTCAGAATGACCCACAGAACCTTTCCAGCCGGCTCTTTTGAGCCAAATTGCTTCGGTGCGTGGGTCGTCGGACTGGCGTTAAAACTTATTATGGCGGTGCCCAAACCATTTGCCGCGCTGCTTGCAACTCTCCTCTTCACCCGCAACCTCGCGGGTGCAGTTCTGCCGGCGGCAAGATGAACAAAAAAGAATCGCCGCACAGGCGAGTCGGAAGTTAGACTGTGACCACTCCGAACACACTATGAACACACTATGAAGCCTTCACGAACGATTGTTTTCCTCATCGTCCTGTCCTCGCTGTGTCTTCCGCTTGCCATCCAAGCGCGCGATGCCGAGTTCGATGTTATCGTTCGCACCAACGTCATGGTGGCAATGCGCGACGGCGTGAAGCTCGCCACCGATCTTTACCTTCCGGCGAAGAACGGCGTGGTCGTCGCGGAAAAATTCCCCGTCATCCTCACACGGCTTCCCTACAACAAGAACGGCAGCAAACGATTCGGCGAATACTACGCCGCGCGTGGCTACGTGTTCGTCGCGCAGGACACGCGGGGGCGCTACGCCAGCGAGGGCGTGTGGCATATGCTGACCGACGACGGCCCCGACGGCGTGGACTGCGCGGCATGGATTGGCCGTCAGCCGTGGAGCAATAGCAAGATCGGCATGATCGGCACCTCCTACGTCGGGGGCACGCAGCACGCTATGGCGATGGCGCGCGCCCCCGAGTTGGCCACGGTCATTCCTGTGGACGCGATGTCCAACCTCGGCCGCCAGTCCATGCGCAACGCCGGCGCGTTCGAGCTGCGGTTCTGGAACTGGATCATGCTCAACGCCGGCCGCGGCAGCCGCGCCTCTCGCGATCCGGCCACCGCGAGCGTGCTGCATGAAATGGCAGCCAACCGGTTGGATTATCTGCGGCTGCTGCCGCTGCGGAAAGGCATGACGCCGTTGAAACTCGCGCCAGAGTATGAGGACTGGCTTGTCGAGGCGATGCGCCACGGCGCGAACGATGAGTTCTGGCTCCAGAACAATATCGTGGACCATCCCGACCGCTACAAAGACATCCCCGTCTATCTGGTCGGCGGCTGGTATGACTCCTGGGCCGGCAATACCACCGCCAACTTCATGGCGCTCACCAAGGCGATCAAAGGGCCTGTCTATCTCATCATGGGACCGTGGATTCACGGCCTTCAGCGCGCTTCGTCGCACGGCCAGGTGGAATTCGGCAAAGACGCCGCCATTGCCGACGAACTGGCGTGGCGGCTCGAATGGTATGACCGCTGGCTCAAGGGCCGTGATAATACCGTCGGCAAAGCCGCGCCATTCGCCACCAAGGTTCGCATTTTTGTCATGGGCACCGGCGACGGTCGTAAAACCGACAAGGGTCTGCTCAACCATGGCGGCTACTGGCGCGACGAAAACGAATGGCCGCCAGCGCGCGCGCGATACACGCCGTTCTACCTGCAACCCGGCGGCGGTCTTTCCCCAACGAAGTCGATGGCGCTTCGCGCCGCCACGAGCTTTGAGTTCGACCCGCGCAACCCGGTGCCAACGCTTGGCGGCTGCATTTCTTCCGGGAATGACATCATGCAGCAGGGCGCATGGGACCAGCGCGGCGGCACCAACTTTTGGAACTGGCCGAAGCCCATCCCTCTCTCAGCGCGCAACGACGTGCTGGTGTTCCAAACCGAGCCGCTTGCCGAGGACATCGAGGTCACCGGCGAGATCGAAGTGAAACTTTGGGCGTCATCTTCCGCCGTGGACACCGACTTTACCGCCAAGTTGCTCGATGTCTATCCGCCCAGCGCAGACTTTCCAGGCGGATTCGACCTCAACATCACCGACGGCATTGTCCGCGCGCGGTTCCGCGAGACGCTGAAGAAGGAAAATCTGAGGAAACCTGGCACAATCTATCCGTTCACC